>JANNGC010000914.1:0-2641 GCA_031380445.1 Pedosphaera sp. | reverse complement strand
GAGCCGCTGAGCTCGTTCTCCGGGCGGTTGCCGTCGGCCGGCGGGCTGAAGCGCGGGTCACGCCATGTGCCAGTCCACACGGAACTCGGATCGATCTTCGCGTTCGATTGGCTCTCTTTGTAGCACACCAGCGTTCGATACGTCGTGGTCGTCCCTGCGATGCTGTTTTCCCAGCGCGTTTTCCAATACATCTCATTCGCGCTGAAAAACCCGAGATGAACGCCCGCCGCACGCGCCGCCTCCACGTTGGTGCGCTGCTGACCGGACCAATACTCGTCGTGGCCGACCGACATGAATACGCGATGCTGCTGGATCAGCGATCCGAAACGATCGCTGTCGATGCCGGAGAAGTAGCTCACGTCGTAGCCGTTGCTCTCCAGCCAGCGCACCATCGGGTACTCGGCGTTGAAGACCCAGTCTTGGCCGCCATCGACGACGCGTGTGTTGAACGGCCGGTTGTAGCTGACCTTGTAGGCGCGCCCCGCGGGGCTGCCGCTGTACAGGCTGTTGCCGCCGTAGTTGTTGTAGGCCTGCCAGGTCGTGTCGGACGTTTGGAAGAGCACGTTGGACGTGCCAGCGTCGTCGCGCACGACGAAGAAGATGTGGCTCGCGCCGCCGGTGTCGGTGCGCACGACCTTGGCAAAGTAGATGCCGGAAGTGGCCGATGCCGGCACGGTCCATGAGCCCGACAGCGCCCAGTTGCCGCAGTCGATCAGGCCAGTGACGGCGTCGTTCAGGCAGTTGGGCTGTGACTGCGGCAGCGTCGCCGACGGCGTCACCGTCGCCACGCGGCGCGCTCCGGCGCCGTTGTAGTAACCCAATCGGTAGATGTCGAGCCGGTACGCAGCGGCGTTAGTATCCACCTTGAACTGCACCGTGCTGCCCCGGTTGACGCTGAACTGCGCGGCGTAACCCTGGATCGTCGTGTCGCCAACGCCGCTGATGTCCCACTCGCTGGACGGGTTGCCAGCCAAACAGTTTTCAGCAACGATGGCGTTGGCTGGCGAGGCGCACACACCCCCGGGCACCTCGGTGACGAACGACCAGACCAAGTTCGAGACCAGCGCGTTGCCGGCCAGATCCTTGATGCCCGTGGCGCCACCGCGCATGGTGGCGGTGAGCGTGGTGGTTCCGGGTAAGAGCGCGCTCGGCGTCAGCGTAGCGACGCGGGTGCCCGCGTTGTAGCTCACGCTGGTGGGAATCAGCACGCTGGCCGCATTGCGAAGTTCGAAGTTCGCAGCCGTGACCGTGGCCGGATCGATCGATTCGTTGAAGGTGGCCGTCACCGCCGAGCTCACCGGCACGTTGCTCGCGCCGTTGACCGGCGATGTCGCGGTCACTGTGGGCGGCGTCGTGTCGGGGCCGGTGCTGGTGGTGAAGACGACATCGACCCAATAGTTGCTCGACTGGAACGTAGACGAAGGAAAGCTGCTCGACGCGCCGTACTGGTACACCCCGTTGCCGCCGCTGACGCCGTTTTGCAGCAAGTTGACCGGCGGGTTCGACACGCCGCTCGAGGCGAAGAAATTGTTGTCGCCGGCATAGCGGCCGTTGGGCGCGAAATACGAAGCGACATAGACCGTGTTGGCGGTCACGGCCACGGGCGAGGCGAAGTTCACCTGCTGCCAGCCGGTCGCTGATTCACCGCTGAAAGTGGCTGTGGCCAACAGCTGACCGCTCGTTGTCCACAAGTTGCCGATGAGCGTGCCGATATTGCCGGCACCTTTGTAGAAGCGCACTCCGGTGATGAAGCCGTTCACGTCGGTTCTGAACTTCACGCCGAGCTCGACGGCACTCGTGTCGCTGTCCGACGGATTAGTCGGTGCGGCGCTGGGCAGCCACACGCTGCAAGGGCAGTTGGGCCCGGTGCTGGCGCTGGTCGTGAACGGCCACGATGCATTGGCCGCGAGCGCGTTGTTGGCCACGTCCTTCACGCGCGGATCGGTGGCGCCGCCACGCACCGTGGCCGTCAGCGTGGTGTTGGCGGGCAACGCGGCACTCGGCGTGAGCGTTGCTGTGCGTGTGGCGACGTTGTAGCTGACGCTGGCAGCCACCAAGGCGTTTGCTGCATTGCGCAGTTCGAAGGTGGTTGCGTTAACCGTTGCCGGGTCGATGGCCTCATTGAATGTCGCCGTAACCGTCGCGCCGACGGGCACTGCCGTTGCACCGTTGGCCGGCGCAGTTGCTGTCACGGTGGGTGGCGTGGTGTCGGGCGCCGTTGTCGTCGTGAAGACCACATCGACCCAGTAATTCGTGTCGAGGAAGCTCTGCGTCGGGAATCCGCTGGCAGAACCGTATTGATACACGCCATTGCTGCCGCTGACACCGCTGCGCAGCAAGTGCACGGGGCCGTTGTCCACGCCGGTGCCGGCGAAGAAGTTGTTGTCGCCGGCATAGTTGCCGTTGGGCGCGAAATAGGACGCAACGTACACCGTGTTCGCAGTCACCGCCACCGGCGTGGCAAAGGTGACCTGCTGCCATCCGGTCGCTGTTTCTCCGATGAAGGTTGCATTGGCCAGGAGCTGGCCCGAGCTCGTCCACAGACTGCCGGTGTGGGTGCCCGTGTTGTTGGCGCCCTTGTAGAAACGAACGCCCGTGATGAACCCATTCAGGTCGGTTCTGAACTTGACACCAAGCTCGA
>JANNGC010000896.1:0-4626 GCA_031380445.1 Pedosphaera sp. | reverse complement strand
GTTGAAAAGCCCGGAGCCGTTTCCTACGGTCTGCGCCGGGTAAAAATTCCCAACGCATTTTATGACCAAACATTTTCATTGGCTCCTCGCCATTTTCGCGGCGGTGTTCGTCGCTGGTTGCAACAAACAAGAAGGCGGCGGCACCGGTGGCAGCGCCAGCGGCGGCGTCATCAAGATCGGCGAGTTCGCCTCGCTCACCGGCAAGGAGGCGACCTTCGGCATCTCGTCGCATGAGGGCACGGTGCTGGCCATTGAGGAGATTAACGCGGCGGGCGGTCTGCTCGGCAAGAAGGTCGAGCTGCTCACCGAGGACGATCTCTCCAAGGCCGGCGAGCCGGCCACGGTCGTGAACAAGCTCATCTCACGTGACGGCGTAGTCGCCATCCTCGGCGAGGTCGCATCCAGCCGTTCGCTCGAAGCCGCGCCCATCTGCCAGGAGAACAAAATTCCGATGATCTCGCCATCCTCGACGAATCCGAAAGTGACCGAGACCGGCGACTTCATCTTCCGCGTCTGCTTCACGGACATTCTCCAGGGAAAAATTCTTGCCAGCTTCGCGGGCAAAACGTTGCACGCGAAAAAAGTCGCCATCTTCACCGACGTGAAGAGCGACTACAGCAAGGGCCTCGCGAAGTATTTCAAGGAAAGCTTCATCGCCGCGGGCGGACAGATTGCGGCTGAACTCGACTTCAATGGCGGCGACAAGGACTTCAAGGCCCAACTCACCGCCATCAAGTCTGCCGCGCCCGACGCGGTGTTCGTGCCCGGCTATTACACGGACGCGGCGTTGATCTGCATCCAGGCCAAGCAACTCGGCCTGACCGCTCCGCTCTTTGGTGGCGATGGCTGGGAGAGCGAAGACCTCGTGAAAATCGGCAAGGACGCGGTCGAGGGCACCTACTTCTCCACGCACGCGGCGGCGGATTCGCCGGATCCGCGGGTGAAAAAATTCGTGGAAGATTACCGGAAGCGTTTCAAAGGCAAGACACCGGATGCGATGGCCATGCTGGGCCACGATTCAGCCATGATTCTGGCCGCCGCCATCAAGCAGGCTGGCACCACCGACGGCCAGAAAGTGCGCGACGCCCTCGCCACCACCAGGGACTTTGAAGGCGTCAGCGGCAAAATCACCATGGATGCCAAACGGGACGCCACCAAGCCGATGGTCATCCTTCAAATCCGCAACGGGCAATTCAAGCTGGTTGAAACCGTCAATCCTTGATCCCGCCGCGTGGACTGGTTTCTGCAACAACTGATCAACGGCCTGGCGCTGGGATCCATCTACGCCCTCGTGGCCATCGGCTACACGATGGTTTATGGCATTCTGCGCTTCATCAATTTTGCGCACAGCGACGTACTGATGCTCGGTGCCTTCGCCGCTTATTTTCTCGCGCCGACCGTTGCTCGATTTCTCCCGGCACCCTCCATCGGCTCGGCCCTCGTGATCATTGTCATCTCGGCCGCCCTCTGCGCCGCGTTGGGGATGTTGATTGAATTCTTCGCCTATCGCCCGTTGCGACAACGGCCCAAACTCACCGTGCTCATCACCGCCATTGGCGTGTCGCTCCTCATCGAATTCACCTGCCAGCATCGGGCCGTGTTCGGAGCGAGCACCAAGCCGTTTCCGAAGCTGCTTCCCGAACGCGACTTTCACCTCGGCGCTCTTTCGCTGAACAGCAGCGACCTGGTGGTGCTCAGTCTCACGGCGCTCCTGCTGGCCGGGCTGTGGTTCATCGTGCAACACACCAAGACCGGCACGGCCATGCGCGCGGTGTCCTTCAACGAAAAGGCCGCCGCGCTCATGGGCATCAATAACAACCGTATCATCAGCTTCACCTTCGGACTCGGCTCGGCGCTGGCGGCGGTCGCAGGAATTTTTTACGCGATGCGTGCGCCCGGCATCGAACCACTCATGGGCGTGAAGCCCGGACTTTACGCCTTTGTGGCGGCCGTGGTCGGCGGCATCGGCAATCTGCCCGGGGCGGCGCTTGGCGGACTCCTGCTCGGTCTGCTGGAGACTTTCGCCGGCGGCATTCCCGGCGTCTCGAATTATCGCGACGGCATTGCGTTCGCGATGCTGATTTTGATTCTGCTCTTCAAACCGGCCGGCCTGCTCGGCAAGGCGCAGGTGGAAAAGGTATGACTTCGCCCGGCGCAAAACGTTGGTTGCTGGCCGCGGTCCTCATGGCCCTGGCTGTCTCCTGGTTCTCGGTTCGATTCAACCAGTACTATCTGGGCCTCGCCATTGATGTGGGCATCAACATCGTTCTCGCGGTCAGCTTGAATCTCATCAACGGCCATACCGGTCAATTCAGCCTCGGTCACGCGGGCTTCATGGCGGTGGGCGGATTCGCGGCCGCGAAACTCACCATGCTCACTTCGGAAGCCTGCTTCCCGCTGAGCCTGCTCCTCGGAGGCCTGGTCGCGGCGCTGGCTGGACTGATCGTGGGCGTGCCCTCGCTCCGATTGCGGGGGGATTACCTGGCCATCGTCACGCTGGGTTTTGGCGAAATCATCCGGGTAACTTTTCAAAACTCACAATTCTTCGGCGCGGCCACCGGCCTGACCGGCATTCCGAAACTGACCACGCTGTTCTGGGCGTGGGGCCTCGCCTCCGTGGTGGTCTATGTGATTGCGTGCCTTGTAAACTCCACTTACGGACGCGGGTTCCTGTGCGTGCATGACGACGAAGTGGCGGCTTCCGCGATGGGGATCAATCCCACCCGCTACAAAGTCACCGCGTTCGTTGTGGGAGCTTTCTTCGCAGGCGTGGCCGGTGCGCTCTACGCGCACCACAAGCGGGTCTTGCAACCGGACAGTTTCAATTTCGTCAAATCCATCGACATCGTGGTCATGGTGATTCTCGGCGGGATGGGAAGGACGGTGGGCGTCATCATTGCGGCCATTCTGCTCACGGTGTTGCCGGAATTCCTGCGCGGTTTCGCGGACTACCGGATGATCATTTACTCGCTGCTCATCATCGGCCTGATGATGGCACGGCCGCAGGGGCTGTTCACGTTTGGCAGGGTCAAGGGAGGCAAGGCTTGAGCGCCCCGCTCCTCCAGCTCGATTCCGTGACCATTCGCTTCGGCGGACTCACGGCGGTGTCGGAATTGAGCCTGAACATTGGCAGTGATCAACTCGTGGGACTCATCGGTCCAAACGGCGCGGGGAAGACCACGGCGTTCAACCTCATCACGGGCGTTTATCAGCCGACGAGCGGGGCGATTCAATTTGGCGCGCAGGCGACGGGCGGATTGAAACCGCATCAACTCACCAAGCTCGGCATCGCGCGCACGTTTCAGAACATCCGGCTGTTCGCCAGCCTGAGCGTGTTCGACAACGTGCGGGCCGCCGTGCAACTGCATCGCCCGCACGGCATTCGCGATGCGCTCTGGCGCGGACGCGGCTTCCGCGACGGCGAGAGCGCTGTGGAGAAGCAAGTGCTGGAACTGCTCGACGTGTTCAAGCTCGGCCGCTTCCGTCACAGCGACGCGAAGTCCCTGCCCTACGGTGATCAGCGGCGCTTGGAAATCGTCCGCGCGCTCGCCACGCAACCGAAGCTGCTCCTGCTCGACGAACCCGCCGCCGGCATGACCCCGACGGAGAAAGTCGAACTGATGAAGACCATCCAGTTCGTGAAGGACAAATTTCGCATCGCCGTGCTGCTGGTCGAACACGACATGCAGGTCGTCATGGGCATCTGCCAGCGCATCGCGGTGCTCGACTACGGCGTGAAGATTGCCGAAGGCACGCCGAACGAGATTCGCTGCAACCCGAAAGTCATCGAAGCCTACCTTGGTGATCCGAAGCCCTGCGTCCCATGAGTTCCGCCTCCACCCATTCCGCGCCCGTGCTGGAGGTGAAAAACCTGACGGTGAATTACGGGGTCATTGGCGCGCTGCACGACATCTCGTTCTCGATCCAGCGCGGCGACATTGTGACGTTGATCGGCGGCAATGGCGCGGGGAAGACCACCACCTTGCGCGCGATTTCCGGATTGGTGAAGGCCGCCAGTGGCGAAGTGATTTACGAAGGCGGAACGATCACGAACACGCCGGCACACAAATTGGTCGCACGCGGACTGGCCCATGTGCCCGAGGGCCGCATGGTCTTCGCGAATCTGACCGTGATGGAAAATCTCCGCATGGGCGCCTACTTGCGTCGCGACGATTTCCAGCCGGAACTCGATTACGTCTTCAACATCTTCCCGCGCCTGAAGGAGCGCGTGGGCCAGTTGTCCGGCACGCTCTCGGGCGGCGAGCAGCAGATGCTGGCCATCGGCCGCGCGCTGATGAGCAAGCCGAAGTTCTTGATGCTGGATGAACCTTCGCTCGGCATCGCGCCGCTGCTGGTGAAAACCATCTTCGAGAAGATCGTGGAGATTAACCGTGAGCAAGGCATCACCATCCTGCTCGTGGAACAGAATGCGAATCTCGCGCTGGAGATTTCCAAATACGGCTACGTGCTGGAGACGGGGCGCATTATTTTGCAGGACAGCGCGGCGGCGTTGCGCCAAGACCCGAAGGTGAAGAGCGCGTATCTGGGCGGGTGAGCGCCGGGAGCGCGGACCGCCGAGTCCGCGTGTTCATTCTTGCCTCGCGCCGAGAGCGCAAAGGAGCAGGC
>JANNGC010000888.1:0-3760 GCA_031380445.1 Pedosphaera sp. | reverse complement strand
ACTGTTCGAGCTGATCGGCGGGGTTGCGGAGAATCGCCGTCTCCCAATCAATGAGCTTCTCCTTCACCATGTCCGCGGCGAACTTGAGCGCGGCGGCAGCGGTGCGCTTGCCGTTGCGCGTCTGGAGCATGAAGAGCTTGCCTTCCTGCACCGTGAACTCGATGTCCTGCACGTCCTTGAAATGCTTCTCCAAGGTCTTGCGGACTTCCATCAGTTCCGCGTAGGACTTGGGCATCTGCGCCTTGAGCTTGAGCACCGGCTCGGGGGTGCGGACGCCAGCGACCACGTCTTCGCCCTGGGCGTTGATGAGGAATTCACCGTAGAATTCGTTCACGCCATTCGCGGGATTGCGGGTGAAGGCCACGCCGGAACCCGAGGTCTCGCCCGTGTTGCCGAACACCATCGCCTGCACGTTGACGGCCGTTCCCCATTCGGTGGGGATGTTGTATTTCGCGCGATACACTTTCGCGCGGTCGTTCATCCAGGAGCCGAAGACGGCACCGGCCGCGCCACGGAGTTGATCCCACGGATTGTTCGGGAACGCCTTGTTCGTGCGTTCCTTCACGAGCGACTTGAAACGCTTCACGAGTTCCTGCTGATCGGCGGCGGTGAGATCGCTGTCCACGATGTCGCGGTGATACGTCTCGTGCTTGAAGGTGTGAATGGTGTGCTCGAACGGATCGTGATCTTCGCCTTCGCGTTTCTGCACGCCCATGACGACGTCGCCATACATCTGGATGAAGCGGCGGTAGCAGTCCCACGCGAAACGTTCGTTGCCCGTGGCCTTGGCCAGCGCGACGACGGCCTGGTCGTTGAGGCCGAGGTTCAAAATCGTGTCCATCATGCCCGGCATGGAATCACGCGCACCGGAACGCACGGCGACGAGCAGCGGCATGCCGCTGGTTGAGCCGAACTTCGTGCCCATGATCTTCTCCATGTTCACGACGCCCGCTTCCATCTGCGCCTGGAGCACGGCGGGATAGGTGCGCTTGTTCGCGTAGAAATAAGTGCAGACCTCGGTGCTGATGGTGAAGCCCGGAGGCACGGGGAGGCCGATGCGGGTCATCTCGGCGAGGTTCGCGCCCTTGCCGCCGAGGAGGGCCTTCATGCTGCCGTCGCCGTCAGCCTTTTTGTTGCCCCAAGTGTAAACGTATTTGTTCGATTTCGATGCTTTAGCCATAAGTAAAAGTGTCAGTGAATTTGCACGTTCGAGTTTGCGGCCAGCCCGCGAAAAAACGAGGCGCGACAGTAGCAAGCGGCCTTTGCGCGTCAACGGCTGAGTTGGCGCGGGAGTGTTGTCGTAAGGATGTGCTGCTGCGACAAGCAGTGCCGCGCAGAAGCGGCGCAACGAATGCCCGAAAGGGCCGCGCGACCGAAGCGTACGGAGCAGTCGCCGCGCGACCACGCCCCTACTGCTTCATCACAAACTCATCCAGATTCAGCAGCACGTTCGCCACGACGGTCCAAGCGGCGAGTTCCGCCGCATCAATTTTCTCTTTCGCGTCCGCGCCGGCGAACTTCACGAACTTCGCCGCTGCTTCAGAATCCTCCCGGTAACGCGCCAGTTGTTTCTCCGCCAGCGCCGCCAATTGTTTCGCCTCGCCCTTCTTCGGCTCGCGCGCGAGGCACGCGCGCAAACCAAACGCCGCGCGCTGCTCCGCCGTCGCACCGCCTTCGTTCAACATCCGTTTCGCCAGCGCCTGCGCGCATTCGAGATACACCGGGTCGTTCAGCAGCGTGAGCGCCTGAAGCGGCGTGTTGCTGCGCGTGCGCCGCACCACGCAAAATTCCCCGCTCGGCGCATCGAACGAGACCATCGAAGGATACGGACTGGTGCGCCGCCAGAAGGTGTAGAGGCCGCGCCGGTATTTGTCCTCGCCCTGGCTCGTTTCCCACTTGTCGCCGCTGTAAACCACCTGCCACACGCCGTCCGGCTGCGGCGGCATGACCGGTGCGCCGCCAAGTTTGTGACTGAGCAGGCCGCTCACTGCCAGCGCCTGATCGCGCACCATCTCCGCGTCGAGCCGCCGCCGCGGGCCGCGCGCGAGCAGGCGGTTGTAAGGATCGCGCTGCAATAGCTCCGGAGAAACTTTCGACGACTGACGATACGTGGCGGACGTGACGATGATGCGCAACATGCGCTTGATGTCCCAGGGCATCTGACTTTGGACCTTGGACTTTGGACTTTGGACGGCCCCACCCGGCTCCATGAATTCACACGCCAGCCAGTCGAGCAGCTTGGGATGGCTCGGCGGCTCACCCTGCGTACCGAAGTCCTCGCTCGTGTCCACCAGGCCGATGCCGAAAATCTGCTCCCAGAAACGGTTCACCATCACGCGCGCGGTCAGCGGATTGTTCGTGTCCACGAGCCAGCGCGCGAAGGCCAGCCGGTTGGTCGCCCCGCTTGCGGGCAAAGGATTCAGCACCGCCGGCACGCCCGGTGACACGCGCTCTCCTTTGGTCAGAAAACTTCCGCGCACCAGCATGAAGGTGTCACGCGGTTTCGCCAGTTCCTCGAACACCATTGAGGTCGGGATCGCGTCGTTAAACTTTTTCTCCGCTGCCCGCGCCGTGGCCAGCGCCTCGCGCGGCTCCTTCAACTCGGGCGCGGCGGCTTCAAAAATGTCTTTCAGCTTCGCGCGCTGACCCTTGTCGCGTTTCTCCGGCGCGGTCGTGAGCAGCTTGCGCAATTCTTCATCAGCCGGCTTCGCGTCCTTCTTCGCCTTGGCGTCGGCATTCGTTCCCGGCGCGTTGGTGAGCCGGGTCAAAGTTTTCTCCTGCCACGCGAGAAACACGTTCGTGAGTTCGGGCGCGGACGCGGCTTTCTTCCAGCGCGCCTCCGCCTGCTTTAGCGCCTCGCGTTTCGCCGCCAGTTCTTCTTTCTCGCCCGCCTGGAAAACTTTCAGCACCGGACGCTCGTCGTCCTTGTCCGAGTCGGCCGTGTGATTCAGGAAAGCGTAGGCCTGATAATACTCCTTCATCGCCAGCGGATCGTATTTGTGATTGTGGCATTGGGCGCAAGCCATCGTCGTCGCCATCCAGGTGCTGAACGTGGTGTTCACGCGATCCACCACCGCCTCATGCCGGAACTCCTCGTCGTCCGTGCCGCCCTCCGTGTTTGTCATCGTGTTGCGATGAAATCCCGTCGCCACCTTCTGCTCCTGCGTCGCGTCCGGCAGCAGGTCGCCCGCGATCTGCTCAATGGTGAACTGGTCGAACGGCTTGTTCTGGTTCAACGCGCTGATGACCCAATCGCGCCACGGCCACATGGTGCGGCGGTTGTCCTTCTCGTAACCCTGCGTGTCGGCGTAGCGCGCCATGTCGAGCCAAGGGCGCGCCCAGCGTTCACCAAAATGCGGCGAGGCGAGCAGACGATCCACAACCTTCTCGTAAGCGTCCTGGCTCTTGTCTGCGAGGAAGGCGTTCACCTCCGGCACGGTCGGCGGCAGTCCGGTCAGGTCGAGCGAGACGCGGCGGATGAGCGTGGTGCGGTCGGCTTCCGGCGCGGGCTTGAGCTTCTCCTGCTGCAAGCGTTCGAGGACGAAGGCGTCAATCGGGTTCTGAACTTTGAACTTTGAACTTTGAACTTTGAACTTTGAAGGAACCTCCAGCCGCACCGGCCTCTCATACGCCCAATGCTTTTTCTGCGGCGCACCACCGTCGTCCGGCCAGGCCGCGCCTTCGTCGATCCATTTTTGAATCGCCGTCACTTGCGCCGTGGTCAGCGGTTCGCCTTTGGGCGGCATGACCTCGTCGGTGT
>JANNGC010000887.1:0-2526 GCA_031380445.1 Pedosphaera sp. | reverse complement strand
GTTCACCGGCGGCCTGCAAGTGGACGGCGAGACGCTCACGCTCATCAAACCCGGCGCGACTCCGGCGGAAGATTTGATCGTGGACAAGGTGCGCTACGAAGGCGCGCGGCCGTGGCCCGGCACCGCGTCGGGCTATCCGGGATCGTCGTTCCAGTTGATTGACGCCGCGCAGGACAACGTGCGCGTGGGCAACTGGTTTGCCGTGTCGGTGCCGCCGGCTTACTCCGAGGCCATCTCCACTCCGGCGCAGCCGCGGGACGGCTGGCGGTTCTTCAGCGTGAGCGGGAGCATTGGCAACGGCGAACCGGGGCCGATGCGCCTGCTGCTCTACCTCGGCGAGACGGGCAGCGCGATCATTGACGACATCTCCATCGTGGCCGGTACCAACGCGGGCGTGGGTCCGACGAACTACGTGAACAACGGCAACTTCGAGGCCGCCTTCACGCCCGGGCTGACCAACAGCTGGGTCTTCGGCACCAACTACACGAACTCGCAGATCATTGGCGACCTCGTCCATGCGGGCGCGGGCGCGTTCAAGGTGGTGGGCGCGTCGCCCGGCGCGGCCAATCCGCCGTTCTACACCCGGGCCATCCAGCAGTTTCTCTTCCCGCCGCCGGTCCAGAACTCGATCAGCACGATGAGCTTCTGGTATTGGGCCACCAACTCGGCCACCAACTTCTTCATGCGCGTCCGCAACAGCGCCTTCATCACCACGGCCACGAACAGCGGCTTCACCAACCTCAACATCTTCTTCTCGCCCTCGAACTACGTGCCGCCGCAGCTCGTCAGCCCGGCCACGAACACGCTCTCGCCCGGCGTGGCGAACCCGCCCGCGACCAACCTCCCCGCGTTCCAGCCGCTCTGGATCAACGAGCTGCTGGCCGAGAACACCGCCGGCCTGCTCGACGGCGCGGGCGAGCGCGAGCCGTGGATTGAGATTTACAACACCAGCACGAACACCGTTTCGCTCGAAGGTTTGTTCCTCACCCACACTTACACGAACCTGACGAACTGGGCTTTCCCGACCGGCAGCAGCATCGGGCCGACACAGTTCCTTGTCGTCTTCTGCGACGGTGAAGAAATAGAGACCACGAACTCGGAGTATCACACCAGCTTCCGGCTCCCGGCCACCGGCGGTTCCGTCGCACTTTCCCGCGCCTACACCAACGGGCCGCAGGTGCTCGACTACGTGAACTACGCCGGGCTGCACACCGACCGCAGCTATGGATCGTTCCCGGACGGCCAGCCCTTTGACCGTCAGGAATTTTTCTACGTCACGCCCGGCGGCACCAACAACGGACGCTCCGCGCCCATCACCATTTTCATCAACGAATGGCTGGCGCAGAACACCAGCATCCTGGCCGATCCGGCGGACGCGCAATTCGAGGACTGGTTTGAACTCTACAACCCCACGACCAATGACGTGGACCTCGCGGGCTACTACCTGACCGACGTGCTGGCCACCAAGTTCAAGTTCCTCATCACCACGAACATGGCGCACATCGTCCCCGCGCAGGGTTACTTGCTCGTGTGGGCGGACAATGAGATTGCCCAGAACCTCAATGCCGGCGTGCCGCGCTCCGATCTGCACGTCAACTTCGCCCTCGCGCAGGGCGGCGAGGCGCTTGGCCTCTTCGCCGCCGACGGCACGCAGATTGACGCCGTGACCTTCGTCCAGCAGACGAACAACGTCAGCCAGGGCCGCTTCCCGGACGGCGCGGCAGGCATTTACTACATGCCGATCTCGGTTTCGCCGCGCGCGGCCAATTCACTGCCCGGCACCGGTAACAACCCGCCCGTGCTCGCCGCCATCGGGCCGAAGATTATTTATCTCGGCCAGACCCTGGCCTTCAACGCCACGGCCACGGACACCAACGTGCCCGCGCAAATCATCGGCTTCCTCCTCGACGCGCCCGTGCCGTCCGGGGCGCTGATGCTGCCGGACGGATCGTTCTTCTGGACGCCCGACGCCGTGGGCACGAACAACCTGACCGTGCGCGTGGTGGATAACGGCTCGCCGCAAATGAGCGACACCGAGACCTTCGTGGTCGAGGTGCTGGCCGCGCCCAGTTTCGCCAGCAGCGTGCGCGTCGGCGACCAGGTGGAACTCACCTGGGGCGCGCGCGCCGGCAAGACCTACGCGGTGGACTACAAGCTCGACCTCAGCGCGCCCGAGTGGATTCCCCTGTGGACGAACCAGGCGGCCGGTGACTCGATCACCTTCAGCACCGTCACCACCAACGCGCCGCAGCAGTTCTACCGCCTGCGCACCGTGGACTGATCGTTGCCAAAAATCGAAAGCTCTCCGGTGCGCAAGCGCCGGGGAGTTTTTTTCTGGTGGAACGGCTCGCGCTGCGAGCCGTCATGCCGTGCCGGTGAAGCGCGCCCGGTTCCTCCTCACTCATTGCCACCTCAAGCTGAAAACTGAGTTCTGCGGTCACTCCGCAGCCACGCGGAAGTTTACAAGTTGGGCAGACTTTGCACGCGGAAGAAGAGGGTGGAGGAACTGACGTTGGTGGCGCAGGT
>JANNGC010000883.1:0-8438 GCA_031380445.1 Pedosphaera sp. | reverse complement strand
GAACCTGAGCACAAATTTGATCAGCGCGAGAACGGGCCCCTACCCTGAACAGAGCACGTTCAACGGCACCACTGGGCGGGACGTGCGCCAATACTACTACGTCCTGAGCATCTTCTTCGATGACGGCGGCGACAACTATTTTACCCTGCGCGGCTTCACCACCGAGAATTTCTCCCGCTCGGCGTTAGGCGCGAACAACCTGCGGATCGTCCGAGACTCATTCCTGATGAACGCATCGGGCGACGGTCAGTTGCGCGGGCAGGACACGGTGTTCAACGGCAGAATTTCGGGCAGTGGCCGCGCGGTGGAAGTGAACTGATTTCGCAGCGGGAGAATCTTCTTTCTCCGTTGCGCCTTGAGACGGACGGAGCGCCGCCAACGCGACCGGGGCGAGGCGCCGCTACTTCCGCGCCGCCGCGTTGGTCGCCATGAAACCCTGCGACATCTCCAGCAGCGTCGCGTGGATTTTCCCCGCCACGTCCGGGCCGACGGAGTTGATCTCGCCGTAATGCTTCTTCTTCGCGCCGTAGAGCCACGGCGCTTTCCGGTCGAACTCGGTCTTGGGAATGATGTAGCCGATCTCGTCGTTCGCGAGGCCGAGGACGAACTTCACCTTGCCCGGCATGAACTCGCGCACCGGCGGCACCTCCACGATGCTCACCGGATAATCCGCGCCTTCCGGCACCTCAATGCCGCCGTTCACGATCTCGGGATAAATTTCTCCCGGAATGCACGCCAGGCTGGCCGGGCCGATGCCGACCAGCGCGACTTCGCTGCGCAGGCGTTTCCACCCCACATGCCCGCGATCAATCAGCCCCACCGCCGGCGCGAGGAGAAAACCATTGTTGTCCAGCGGCAGCTCGACAGTGCGCGCACGCACGGAAATCGGAACGTGCGAGAACGTCGGCGCGTTTGTGCTCTCCAAGCGCGGCAGAATCCGCGCGGCCAGCCGGTGGCCCACGGCGCGCGCCTTCGCGTGCGACGGCTCGGTGAATTCACGCTCCAGAAATGGATCGCGCACCGTCACTCGCGGCGTCGTGCTCATGAGCCCGCCGATCGCGCCGTTCACGTAGAGATGGATGCCGCCCACGCCCGCGCGCAAAGCGAGGTTGCTTTCCGTCACGCCGTTCTCCAATGCCTCGCGCAAGTAGCCGGGGAAGTCGGCGGTAATCTCCGTGTTCTTGCCCCACACAGTTTCAGGATGGTTCGCCCAGTTCACCACCGAGCCAATCGTCGCACCGTTCGTGGGACTCGTGAAGTGCCGCCCGCGCACGTCGGCATCGAAGACTTCCGGCGGGCGCGTGTCGGCCACGAGTCCGTCGGTGAGCATGGGAATTTCATGCACCGCCAGCCGCGCGGGCTGAAGCGCCGCCGCCGCGCGGTCCAGCGCCTTGGCCGCCGCCGAGACGACGTTGACCTGATAAAAATCATCCACGCCCGTGTGCCAGTAGTCCGGCCCCCACAAGCCCATGAGGTCGGGCGCGGAGTGGTTGTGCGTGGAGGTGACGATGGCGTAATCAATCTTCGAGAGCGGATACAGGCGCTTGCGGACATCAATCACGTCGTCGTGGAAAAAACCAATCGCGTCGAGCGCCACGATGCCGACGCGCGTGCGTCCGTCATCCACCACGCAGGCGATGGCCCAGAGGTCGTCGTGGATTTTCGTGGCGATCCGGTTCTGGCTGAAGCCGGCGAGATAGATCGGGCGGTTCGCGTCGCGCAGCTCGGGATTGATTTTCACCCGCGCGAAGCCGACTTGCAGCGCCTCCATTTGGTTGGTTGGAACCTTGTGTCCGTTGATGTCGAGGCTGATCTGGTAGCCGGGATTGCGGTCGCGGAAAGCGTAGAGGCAGCGCAGCACCAGCCCGGCGATCAGGACGATCAGCACGAACAGGAAGATGCGCAGCGCGCGGCGCAACAGCCGCCGCCAAAGCGGACGAGGATGGGACGGAACAGTGATCGTGTTCATGTCTGGGTGCGTTCGGACACTCCGGTCAGTCTTGGAAGTAGCATGGGGCGGGCGGGCGGTTCAACCTTTAGAAAAATGCGCGCAGGCACGGGCGCATCTTGAAACCGTCGGCTGGTGGGCGTGCTCGCGCTGCGAGCACTCCGCCCGCGCAGAGCGGGCGGCCAGTGCTACCAAAGGTGTGAAATGCCGCGAGCCGTTCCACCACGGCGGCTATTCCAAGGCACGTTTCTCAGCGACTTCTCCAGAAATGCTCTGGCCGGGCGGCTGCTGTTTCGCGTGATTGCTTTAATCGAAAATTTATGCAGACTGCCTGCGTCTCCCAGACGCGCAACCCACTTATGACAACACAGGCCATGAAAACTTTTGCGACACTCTCGCTGTGTCTTTTCGCCGCGATCTCCCTCGCCCAGTCGCCCGCCGCCAGCCTCCTGCTCACCAAGGAAGGCAAAGTGGAAGTGGCGCGCGCCGGTCAGGCCGCGTGGAGCGCGGGCGTCACCAATCAAACGCTGGCCAACGGCGACCGCGTGCGCACCGGCTCGCGCAGCCGCGCCACCATCCGGCTCTCGGACGCCAGCGTGCTCGTGGTGAAAGAACTCACCACTTTGGAAATCCGCCCACCGCAAACGCCCGGCGCGAACAGCGGCTTCGACATGAAAAGCGGGAGCAGCTACTTCTTCAATCGCGAGCGGCCCGGCACCGTCGAGTTTCGCACGCCGCTCGCCTCCGGGGCCATTCGCGGCACGGAGTTTCACATCACGGTCGCGGAGAATGGCCGCACGGAAATCGCGCTCTTCGATGGCGCGGTGGAACTGACGAATGATTTCGGCGGCGCAAGTCTGGTGTCGAACGAACAGGCCGTCATCGATCCCGGCCAGGCTCCGCGCAAGACCGCGATGCTCGAGGCCAGCAGCATCATTCAATGGGTGCTCTACTATCCGGCGGTGCTGGACGCGGAGGAACTTGGCCTGAGCGACGCGGAGAAAAGCGCGCTGACCGATTCCCTCGTCGCGTATCGCGCGGGTGATTTGCTCGCGGCGCAGGAAAGTTATCCGGCCAACCGCACGCCCGGCAGCGATGCGGAGAAATCCTATCGCGCCGCCACCTTGCTCTCGGTGGGACAAGTCGATGAAGCCACCGCGCTGCTCCAAAACATTTCCACGCCGCCCGCCGAAGCCTTGCGCCAGATGATCGCCACCGTGAAAGGCAAGCCCGCCTCGCGCGGCGCAACCCTCACGCTGGCCGGCGAATGGATGGCGGAGTCTTACGCCCTGCAAGCGCAGTCGAAGTTGGAGTCCGCGCTCGAAGCAGCACGCAAGGCCACGGTCAAATCGCCGAACTTCGGCTTCGCGTGGGCGCGCGTGGCGGAGTTGGAATTCAGCTTCGGTCGCGCCGCCGCTGCGCAGACCGCGCTCGACAAATCACTCGCGCTCGCGCCGCGCAACGCGCAGGCACACGCGGTCAGCGGATTCACGCATGCCGCGAAGGGCCGCACCAAGGACGCCGAGCAGTCTTTCGAGAACGCCATCGCGCTCGATCCCGGACTCGCCAATGGCTGGCTCGGGCGCGGACTCATCCGCATCCGGCAGGGACGCGGCGTCGAGGGGCGGCAGGACTTGCAAGTCGCCGCCGCGCGCGAGCCGCAGCGTTCCATGCTCCGCAGCTATCTCGGCAAGGCCTGGAGCCAGACGCGCAACACCGCCCTCGCTGAGAAAGAACTTGGTCTCGCCAAAAAATTCGATCCGAACGATCCGACGCCGTGGCTCTACTCCGCGATTCTCCTCGAACAGCAGAACCGAGTGAACGAAGCCGTCGGCGATTTGGAAGAGTCGCAGGAGTTGAACGACAACCGCAGCGTCTTCCGTTCGCGCCTGCTGCTCGATCAGGACAAGGCCGTGCGCAGCGCGAACCTCGCGCGTATCTACCAGGACGCCGGACTCACCGACTGGAGCGTGCGCGAGGCCAGCCGCGCCGTGAGCTACGACTACGCGAATTTCTCCGCGCACCAGTTCCTGGCGAACAGCTACCAGGCGCTCGTGGATCCCAGGGCCATCAACCTCCGCTACGAAGCGCCCGCCTTGAGCGAATACTTTGTGGCCAACCTGCTCTCGCCCGTTGGCGCGACGCCGCTTTCACAGTCCGTGTCGCAGCAGGAATACACGCGCCTCTTCGACCGCGACTACTTCGGCGTAGCCGGAAGCACCGAGGTTTTCGGCAACAAGGACTGGAACCTGCAAGGCACGGCCTACGGACGCAGCGGCCCCGTGGATTTCGCCGTCGAGGGCTTCCGCCGCCGGCAGAATGGCGAACGGCCCAACAATGATCTGGAGGCGGAGGGCTTGGCCGCGCGCTTCCGCGCGCAGCTCACCTCGAAGGACAAAATCTATTTTGAAGCGCAGCAGGTGAGCCTCGAATCCGGCGACGTGGTGCAATACTACGACCAGTCGAGCGCAAGCCGGACGCTGCGGCTGAAGGAGGATCAGGACCTGAACGTCATCGCCGGCTACCACCGCGAATGGGCGTCCGGCATTCACACCCTGTTTCTCGGCACGCGCATCGAGGATGATTTCCGCTACTCCGATCCGTTCCTGTTCATCCCCTTCTTTCGTGATGACAATGCCGGGAACGTGAACCGAATTCTTCCGAGCACCGAGAACACTCGAGTGCGGTCCGAAAGCGACAACTACGCCGCCGAGTTGCAGCAGATTTTTTCCACGCCGCAGAACAGCATCATCCTCGGCGGACGTTTTCAATACGGCACGTCGGACAACTTCAACTCGATCAGCAACGCCGATGCGGCCGCTGGCTACATCAACACGCGGTTCGACAACGAGACGCGCGCCTCGCGTTCGAGCCTTTACGCCTACGACCAGTGGTCGCCATGGAAGCAGGTTCAGTTCACCGCCGGCGTCACCTACGACCGCATCACCTACCCCGACAACATCGACACGCCGCCCTTCGCCGGCACGCACAGCACGGAAGATCAGTTCTCGCCGAAAGTCGGCGTGATGTGGACGCCGGCCGACAAGACGCATGTGCGCGCCGCGTTCACCCGCTCGCTCGGCGGTGTGTTCTTCGACAACAGCATCCGGCTCGAACCGACGCAAGTGGGCGGGTTCAACCAGTCCTACCGCAGCATCGCGCCGGAATCCGCCTACGGCATCGCCGCCGCCACGGAATTCCAGACGCTCAGCGTCGGGATCAATCACGAGTTCCCCACGCGCACTTACGTCAACCTCGACGCGGAGTGGCTGAGTTCCGAGGCCGACCGGACCATCGGCGTGCTGGGCAGCAGCTTCGCAATTTTCAACGTCGCGGACGAGATCAGCCGCGCGCGGCAGCGGATTGATTACAACGAGCGTTCCGTCGCGCTTTCCGTGAACCAGTTGATTGGCAAGAACTGGTCGGCGGGCCTGCGCTACCGCCTCAGTGAGGCGGAGTCCAAGGTGCGCTTCCCGGACATCAACCCCGCGCTGACCGAACCGACCGGCTACAACCGCGACGACAAGGCGCTGCTGCAACAGGTGAACCTGGCGCTGATCTACAACCTGCCCTGCGGCTTCTTCGCGCAGGCCGAGTCCATCTACGTGCGCCAGCAACTGGAGGATGACCTCTCCTCGCTCAACGGGGACGACCTCTGGCAGTTCAACGCCTATGTCGGCTACCGCTTCTGGCGGCGCCACGCCGAGGCGCGCGTCGGCGTGCTGAACATCACGGATCAGGATTACAAACTGCACCCGGTCAACCTCTACTCCGAACTCCCGCGCGAGCGGATGCTCTACGCGAGTTTCAAATTCTATTTCTGAGCGCGCTGCGGTGGAATCACCGCGTGACCGGAAATAAACTTATCGCGTGAAAGCCTGGTTCAAAAGCCTGCGGTTAAATGCCTGGGTGCTCGCGCTCGTGGTCGCAGCGCTCGGGTGGTTCCTGCATGACTTCGCCTTCGGCTCCGGGTTGGTCAATCTCAGCTACGACCTGCTGCACATTCTCCGTCAGAATAAGATTCCCGCGAACGAGGCCGTCATTGTTTCTCTCGACGAAAAATCCTATCTCGATCTCAAGCAGGCGCAGAACAAGCCGTGGGACCGCGCGCTCTACGCCGCGATGATCGACCGCCTGACCGCCGCCGGCGCGCGCGCCATCGTCATGGACGTGGTCTTCAGCGACCAGAACCCCGAGGCGGCGGCCTCGGACCAGAGGCTCGCCGACGCCATGAGACGCAGCGGGCGCGTGATCATCGGCGCCGAGCATGTGCCGATCAGTGACCGGGAAAAGCAGTTCATTCCGCCGACCGAGGAGTTCCGCACCAACCTCGCGGACTACGGCTCGGTGGAAATGTGGTTGAGCCGTGATTTGATTTTGCGCGCCCACTCGCCGAACGAACAAGTGTCGAGCCTAAGCTGGACGGCGGCGAAATTTCAGTCCGCGCCCGTGACCACCAACATGGAGGCGGAGGCCTTTCAGCCCTCGCTGGATGTGCTTCAGCCCAAGGCTTGGATTCACTACTACGGCCCGCCGAACTGGCTGCCCAGCGAACGCTTCTCCGACGCGCTCGATCCGGCGATAGTTCCCGACGAAATGTTTCGCGGCAAAACGGTTTTTATCGGCGAGAAATTCATCACCAAGTTGGCCCACGAGCGCAACGACGCGTATCGCAATCCGTTCTCCTTTTGGGGGACCGATAAAAACGACACGCCGCTGATCTTCGGAGTGGAAGTGCAGGCCACGATGTTCCTCAACATCCTGCGCGGCGACTGGCTGCACCGGCTGCCGCTGCGCTCCGAGAGTTGGATCATCATCGTGCTCGGCGCGCTGGCCGGGTTCGGGCTGATGCGGCTGCGCCCGATCTTCGCGATTGGCGTGGCGGCGCTGGCGCTCGCCGCCGTGGTGCTGATCAGCCGCGAGGTGTTCATCCGCGAACTGCTCTGGTTTCCCTGGCTGATTCTCTGCGTGCAAATCGGCTTCGCGCTGCTCTGCTCCGTGGCCGTGAACTCCGTCCGGCTCTACGTCGAGAACCGCATGTTCGTCCAGTCGCTCGAAATGTATCTCTCGCCCAAGCTGGTGAAGAAATTTGCGGCGGACAAAGACCGCAAACTACTCAAGCCCGGCGCGACCAAGCAGAACCTCACCATCTTGTTCAGCGACATCGCGGGCTTCACCACCGTCTCCGAAGGCATGGACTCGGACGAACTGGCCTTGATGATGAACGAGTATTTCCAAGGCGCGGTCGGCGGCTGCATTCACCCGACCGACGGCACGGTGGTGAAATACATCGGCGACGCCATCTTTGCGTTCTGGAACGCGCCCGACCCGCAGGACGATCACGCGGTCCGGGCTTGTGAGGCCGCCCTGCAATTTCGCGAGCTAGGCAAGAATCTGGTGCGCGGCCGTAAACTTATCACCCGCATCGGCCTGCACACTGGCATCGCCAACGTGGGAAATTTTGGCAGCGACACCCGGGTGGATTACACGGCCCTCGGCGAGAACATCAATCTGGCCGCGCGCATGGAGGGGTTGAACAAGTATCTCGGCACCGACGTGCTGATCACCGGCGACGTGAAGAAGGAAATCGGCGACCGCTTCATCACGCGCTACCTCGGGCGGTTCATCCTCAAGGGCTTTGAGAAAAGTGTGGACGTGTACGAACTGGTGGCCTTGCGTGAGGGCGGCACCGCGCCGCAGTGGCACGGCGAATTTGAGGAGGCGCTGCGCCACTTCCAACAACGCGACTTCGGCGCGGCCGAGCGTTCCTTCGAGCGCGTGCTGGAATCCGCCAGCGCGGAGAACACCACGAAGTTCTACCTCAAGCACCTCAAGGAAGTCGTGGACACGCCGCCGCCGGAGAACTGGGCGGGCGAGGTGGAGTTGAAGGAGAAGTAATTTTAACCACGGAAGACACGGAAAACACGGAAAGGGACTTTCCCTGCTGATTCCGTGTCTTCTGTGTCTTCCGTGGTTAATCCCTTCCGGCTTACCAACCAGCCCGCAGTTCCTCCGCTGATTTTCCCGACGCCCGCAATTGACGAAGGCTCAACGAATCATGCCGCTTCGCCAACCGCTCGCCGCGCTCGTCCAGCATCAGCGGACAGTGGAAAAAAACCGGCGGCGTAAAGCCGAGCGCGCGGTAGAGCAGCAATTGCCGCGCGGTGGAAACGAGCAGGTCCGCGCCGCGCACCACTTCGGTGATCTGCATCGCCGCGTCGTCGGCCACACACGCCAGTTGGTACGCCGGGGCGTCGTCCTGCCGCCAGACCACGAAATCACCAAAATCTTTTCCGGCGACGAATTGTTGTTCGCCACAGTTTCCGTCCGTGAACGAAATCGTCTCGCTTCCGGGTCCCGGATGGCGAGACGATTTCGTTCACGGACGGAAATTGTGGCGAACAACAATTCATGGCCGGAAAAGATTTTGGTGATTTCGTGGTCTGGCGGCAGGACGACGCCCCGGCGTACCAACTGGCGTGTGTGGCCG
>JANNGC010000852.1:0-2548 GCA_031380445.1 Pedosphaera sp. | reverse complement strand
ACACCGATGCGAAGCACGCCGCGCTCGTGAGCGGCATCGAACTCGCGCGCATGAAAAAGGTGCAGGCCTACCTCGCCATTCGCGGCGCGGCCAACGCCAGCGAAAACGCCGACATCCCCAGCGAGAAGATGGCGCTCTACTCGAAGACCATTCGCCCCGTGCAGAACTACCGCGTGAACAAAACCCGCTGGTGCGTCCTGCGCTGGCCCACGCCGAGCATGGCGCAGGCGGCGAGCATGAGCACCGAGGCGTTCGAGAATCTCTACTTTGATGTCTGCACGATGGATTACGCGAAGATGGCCCGGGCCATGGCCCCGCTGGAGAAGCGCATGAAGAAAGCCGGCGATGTCCACATCACTGCGCCCGGCACCGACTTGCGTTTCAGCATCAAGGGCATCAACGCCGTGATGTGCGGGGGCTTGCGGAACATTCCCGATGGCGAAGTCTTCTCCTGCCCCGTGAAGGATTCCGTGCAGGGCCACATCCAGTTCAACACGCCGACGATTTACTCCGGCACCAAGTTCGAGAACGTGCGGCTCGAATTCAAAGACGGCAAAGTCGTGAACGCCACCGCGAACAACACCAAGCGCCTGAACGAAATCCTCGATACCGACGCGGGCGCGCGCTACATCGGCGAGTTCGCGCTCGGGTTCAATCCGTACATTCTCAGTCCCATGTGCGACATCCTGTTCGATGAGAAGATTGCCGGCTCGCTGCACTTCACGCCCGGCCAGGCCTACGAAGTGGCGGACAACGGCAACCGCTCGGCGGTCCACTGGGACATGGTGCTGATCCAGCGGCCCGAGTGGGGCGGCGGCGAAGTGAAGTTCGATGGAGAAGTCATCCGCAAAGACGGCCTCTTCGTGCCGAAAGATTTGCAGCCGTTGAATCCGAAGAACTTGAAGTGACGGACGCACTTCTGGCGACCCGTCGAACGACGCGACGCAGGGACCGGAAATGACTTTGGCCACCACGAGCACACCTTCCGCCGCGCCGCCGGAGCCGCAGGTCCGGCCCCTGACTTCCATCCGGGGATTCGCCGCGCTGTGGGTGCTCGCACTGCATTTCGACACGGAGTTCACCGCGCTGTTTCCGCCGCTGAAACATCTGCACTGGCTGAGTCACGGCGGGAGCGCGGGGGTGGATTTGTTCTTCGTGCTGAGCGGCTTCATCCTGTGCCGGACGTACCTGCCGCGTTTCCCGCGCTGGTCGTGGCCGCGCTACCGGGAGTTCCTGTGGATGCGGCTGGCGCGGATTTATCCGGCGTATCTGGTCGCGGTTCTGGCGGTCATCGGGATGGTGGCGGTGGCGCGCGGACTGGGACTGCCGTTCTCGGCGAAGAATTATTCCGCCCAAGTGCTGCCGTGGGAATTTCTCCTGGTTCACGCCTGGAGCTGTCCGTCCTGCCTGATGGGCTGGAACTCCGTGGACTGGTCGGTGAGCGCGGAATGGTTCGCCTATCTGCTGGTCTTCCCCGTCACGTTCGCGCTGCTGATCCGGGTTCAATCCATCGGGGGGCGGCTGGTGCTCGCCGCGTTGGCGGCGTTGGGGGCCGGACTGATTCATTCCGCGTTTGTGCCGGTCGCCACGGTCACGGTGGAATTTATCCTGGGCGGTCTGCTCTACAGTTTGACCCGGTCGTGGCGGAACGTCCCGGCGTGGCTGCCGGACACCCTTTTGGTCGGCGCGCTGGGCCTGCTCCTCGTCCTGGTGCGGTGGCCGACCGCTGGGACGAGAGGCGGGCTGGTGGTGTGCTTTGCCGTCCTCATCGGGGCGTTGAGTTATGATCGCGGACGGCTGGCGCGCTTCCTGAGCCGGGGCGTTTTTGTGTATCTGGGGACAATTTCCTACTCGCTGTATTTGACCCACCAGCTTGTGCAACGCGCCTTCAAAGTGCTCCTGCATCCCGAGCGCTTCGACCCGCTGCCGGCGCTGACGAAGGCGGGTTACGGAGCCATCTACCTCGGCGCGCTGCTGGGGGCGGCGGCGCTGCTGTATCATCTCGTCGAAGAACCGGGGCGGCGGCTCCTGCGAAAGGTCTGGGAGAAGAGGCGCGCGGCGCGAGCGGCCTGAGTCCAAACTAGGAGTCAGGAAAAGTGGACGAACCGCCCGATGCCCCTGCCCTGCCCCTTCCGTTCCGCCACCCTACGCCTCCACGAAATCGCCCTTCGTCTCGCTTTCGGCCTGGCCGGCGCGGGCGCGCATTTCTTCGAGGGGACGGAAGCGTTCGGCGTTGAAGCCGCGCTCGGGGAACGGCGGCTTGTCGCTGCGCGGGTTCACCAGGCCGATGAGGTAGAGGCACACTTCGCCGGCCTCGGCCTTCCAGTTCACGCCAATCTTCACCTCACGAATCACGTAAAGCTGATCCTTCTTCGGCAGCGCCGCGTAGAACTGCGCGACCTCCGGCGGGAACTTGTCATCCACGCACACCACTTTTTGTCCAACGATCATCGGAGCAATAGATGCGGGCGCGGACGTGAGAGGTCAAGGCTGCGGGCCTACATGGAAGGCTGATTCCGCAACGGGTCGGGAAAAAGCGGCGCTAAAG
>JANNGC010000795.1:0-1858 GCA_031380445.1 Pedosphaera sp. | reverse complement strand
GCTGTCCGTTGCCTTCTCCCTCACCCCGACCCTCTCCCGCTGGGAGCAAGTCAGCCAGCGTCCGAACAAGATAACGCTGCACTCGCGCAGAAGACTGGATGCGATTCCCCCTCTCCCAGCGGGAGAGGGCCGGGGTGAGGGAGAACGCGCGATACTTTCCAAACTTCGCCTGCATCGAGATGCCACTTCCACCACGCCATCTTTCCCCTTTGCCCCGCCGCACCGGTTCCCTACGTTCGCGCGCCATTGATGAACTTGAACTTTTTCAAATACCACGCGCTGGGGAATGACTACCTGGTGCTCGATCCCAAGTCCTTCTCGCCCGCGCTCGACGTGCCCGCCATCCAGCGCATCTGTCATCGCAACTTCGGCCTCGGCTCGGACGGCATTCTCTACGGGCCCCTGCCCTCGGAGCGCGCGCCCTTCCGGCTGCGCATCTTCAATCCCGACGGCAGCGAGGCGGAGAAGAGCGGCAACGGGCTGCGCATCTTTTGCCGTTATCTCTTCGATCAAAAGCTGGTGCAGGAGAACAAAGAGTTCCTCGTGGACACGCTGGGCGGCGTGGTGCGTGCGACGATTCTGGACGGGGCGAAGATGATTCGCGTGGACATGGGCCGCGTGAGTTTCTGGAGCGACGAAATCCCGATGACGGGCGCGCGCCGCGAGGTCTTGCGCGAGGCGCTGACGGTGGGCGATCAGACTTTCCAGATTTGCGCGGCGACGATTGGGAATCCGCATTGCGTGATCCCGTTGCCGGAGATCAGCGAAGACTTGGCAAAGACCTACGGCGCGCGGCTGGAGACGCATCCGAGCTTCCCGCGCAAGACGAACGTGCAGTTCCTGCAAGTGCTGGACCGGAAGAACATCCGCATCGAGATCTGGGAACGCGGCGCGGGCTACACGCTGGCCTCGGGCAGCAGCAGCAGCGCGTCCGCCGCCGTCGCGCGCAAGCTGGGTCTGGTGGACCACGCCGTGACCGTCCACATGCCCGGCGGCACGCTGCGCATTGAGATCGGCGAGGACTACGCCATCCGCATGACGGGGCCGGTGACGAAGGTGAGCGAAGGCGTGGTGGCGGAAGAGATGTTGAAGTAGGGCTGACGCAAACACCAACCAAGCGCTCGACCATGCAAACCATTCCTTTCGTCATCGGCTCGGTGCTGGCCTTGGCGGCGGGTGGCGTTGGTTTTCGCAGTTTGCGGCGGTGCGTCACCTGGTCATCAGCGACAGGAAAAGTGCTGCGGCTGGACGAAGTGTTCAGCCGCAAGGGAGAGCCGAGGTTCCGGGCCGCCGTGGAATTCATCACCCGCGATGGACGCGAGATTTCATTTCACTCGGAGGTGGCTACGCTCCATCGCGATTATCGGGCCGGAACTTCCGTCCGCGTGTTGTATGACCCGAAAGACCCCGAGCACGCCGAGATCGCGTCCTTCGTGCGGTTGTGGTTGCTGCCTTTCGCGTTGTCGGCTTTCGCGGCGGTGTTCATTTGCATCAGCCTCGGCAAGTTATAGCGCCGCCTCGTCCATCGCCGCTGAACCATGTCGCGAAACAAAGCTGTCCCCATTCCCCTGACAATCATTCCCCTGACTTCATTCCGTCGGTCAGCCGTTCGCGAAGGCGGGCGGGGATAAGTCAGAGGAATGATTGTCAGGGGAATGAAGGTTGGGTTGCTTCGTGACCGCACGCGCAATGGTGCGACACGGCCAGAAAGCGCGACGGAGCGCGGCCTTTAGAGCCCGTGTGGAAAACAAACGTCCCGGCGGACGACGGCGGGTTGGGGGATGGCCACCGGACTGGGGAGCACGGTTCCAAGCACCGCCTACTTCGGACCACCGCCGCTCAGACGGCGGCCCCGGCG
>JANNGC010000794.1:0-2168 GCA_031380445.1 Pedosphaera sp. | reverse complement strand
CGCCGGGGCCGCCGTCTGAGCGGCGGTGGTCCGAAGTAGGCGGTGCTTGGAACCGTGCTCCCCAGTCCGGTGGCCATCCCCCAACCCGCCGTCGTCCGCCGGGACGTTTGTTTTCCACACGGGCTCTGAACGCCGCGCTCCTGCCGTCTTGGTTTGATGCGAGCGTCCAGTCGCTTCTTTGCCAGCCGGCCCGCCGAAAATCCGCTGGAATTGCCCGGAAGCCGCTGGTTCACTCCGCCCCTCATGTTCGAGAACATCCTCCGTGCGATCCGATTTCTCTGCCGTGGCGAGTTCCGCCGCGTGTGGAACGAAGTCCATGTGCGGATTTACCGCCCGGCCTGGGAGTTCTTCTTCCTCTTCATCAAGCCCGGTCGCATCAGCGGCCGGCCCGAGCCGACCGGAAAATTCACCGTGGAGACCAAGCATCGCGTCGCCTTTGAGTCGCCCGACCATCTCGCACCCAAGGGCACGGCGGCGAACAACAGCACGAACAAGAAGTTTGTCCTCCACATGGACGAGTATCTGCGCCGCGAGTTGAACGCTGGGACGAAGACTTTGAACTTCATGGATCTCGGCTGTTCGGGCGGTCAGCTCGTCGCCGACTTCATGGTCATGAAGTGGAACGGCATCGGGCTGGAAGGCTCGGACTACTCGCTCAAGTTCAAACGCGCCAACTGGGCCACGCTGGCAAACACGAACCTGTTCACCTGCGACATCACCAAGCCTTACCAAGTCACGGTTGATGGAAAGCCCGGACAGTTCCACCTCATCACCGCGTGGGAAGTGATGGAGCATCTGCCCACGCCGCTGCTCGACGAAGTGTTCACGCAGATTCGCAAGCATCTCGCGCCCGGCGGCTACTTCGTCGCCAGCACCACCGAGACGAGCGACATCAACGAAGGTTTGGAACTCCACCAGACGCAATGGACGAACGCCCAGTGGCGCGAGTACGTGGCCAAGAACCATCCCGACCTCGAATACGTGGACGTGGGGCTGAAGATTTACCAGTTCGTGCGCTACAACTTCTTGCACCCGTCCTTCCTCCTGTATCGTAAGAAAGCCGTCTAAGCGGCTCGTATGCGAAACCTGATCTCGTGGCTCTCCCGTTCCGCCGCCGCGCGCCGCATTGTCAAAGGACTGCGGCTGCATCGCGTGGCGAACGCATGGCTACGGCGTTTTCCGCTCGTCAAGGAGTTGCCCGGCAGCGGCATCAAGTATCGCGCTACGCGGCTGGAGAGCATTCCGCTCGCGCGTGAAATGTTCGACAAGGGCGCGCTCTACGACGCCGCGTTGCTGCCGAAAAACTTCACCACTTTCGCCGACCTCGGCTGCAACGTCGGCTACTTCACCTGCTGGCTCGCGCACCTCGCCGCCGGTCGCAAGCTCAAGGGCCTAATGCTCGACGCCAACCCGCACGCCGTGCCCGACGCCCAATGGCACGCGCAGGCGAACGGTATGACGGAAGTCACCGGTATCCACGGCATCGTCGGCCAAGGCAGTGGCGGCGCGGCGGACTTCTACATTTACGAGTCGAACATCTGCTCGATGAGCGAACTGCCGGACATGGCGGCACTGGGGCTGACGGGCAAGTGGGAGAAGATTTCCGTCCCGCACGTCAGCGTGGAAGCCGAGTGGAAAAAAAAGTTCGGCGACACCCGCTGCCACGTTTTGAAGATCGACGTGGAAGGTTCCGAGATGAATTTCCTGCGCGCCGAGGAATCATTCCTGCCGCTCGTGGATTCCATCATCATCGAGTGGCACACTTGGCGCGTGACGCTGGCGGAGGTGCGGGCCTTTCTGGAACCGCGCGGCTTTCGCTACCTCAGGACCGTTGAGGAGAATGACCAGATGGGGACGGCAGTTTTCTCGCGCTGATTTTTAACCACGGAAGACACAGAAAACACGGAAGGGAAATCCCTCGTTTTCATCCCGTGTCTTCCGTGGTTGATTCCACCCTTCCAGTTCCCAGCAGCGCGCCCTACTTGATGACGTGCGGCACGAAGCGCTGCCGCAGCTTGCGCCAGAACTGCTCCTTCTCCGTCAGCGGCGCGGCATCCTTCGGCAAGGGCGGCAATTCCGCCCGCGCTTTCACCGGCCCGAGTTTCTTCGCCTCATCCATGCAGGTCGCGTTGTGGTAGATGAGCACGCCGTCGAGATGCGTGACCGTC
>JANNGC010000808.1:0-3225 GCA_031380445.1 Pedosphaera sp. | reverse complement strand
AAACCCGCCCACGGCAAGCCGCAGCGCTGGGATTTCTAGCGCGCAACTGCTGTTCTCTCCGTAACATCCAACTATGAACACCCGCCGCCAATTCCTCAAACAAGCTGGGGCCGCCGGCGCCGTCCTCTCCACCCCGCTCCTCGGCCAGGAACCAGCCCGGCCCGCTGTGGTGAAGATTTGTTGTTACGTTCACCCGGTCTCGCGGAAATACCCTCAGAACCATGCTCGACGAACGCGAACAGGAACGCTTCATGCAGCTTTGGACCGGGGCCCAGCCTGCGGTCGCCGGTTACATTCGCGCGGTCGTGACGGACGCGGCGGCGGCGAAGGATGTCTTGCAGGAGACGGCGCTGACGCTGTTCCGGCGCTTCGCGGACTACGATGGTGAACGGCCCTTTCTCGGGTGGGCCTTGGGGGTCGCGAAATTTCAGGTGCTCGGGTATCGGCGGGATGAGGCGCGGAGTTTTCTGACGTTTGAACCGGATTTGTTCGGCCGCTTCACCGAGCAATGGGCGGCGTCGGCTCCCGAGGCGGACCGGCGGGCCGGAGCGTTGCAGGAATGTTTGGAGCAACTGGCGGGGCGGGCACGCGAGGTGGTGCGGCTGCGATATTTCGAGGAGCTGACGGCGGAGGAGATCGCGCTGCGCTCGGGGGCCAACGGCGCGGCAGTGCGGGTGATGTTGCAGCGCATCCGCGAGCAATTGCGCGAGTGCATTTCACGGCGGATGCGGTCGGAAGGAGGGACGCTGTGATGGACGCGCCGGAACTCATCGCAGCCCATCTCGACGGCGCACTCGACCCGGCGCAACGCGCGAAGCTGACGGCGTGGCTGCGCGCGGAGGCGGAACATCTGCGGCAGTTCACCGAGGCGGTCAGGTTTGAACAGCAGCTTCGCGAGGCGGTGCAAGCCCGGGAATTGCGAACGGGCGCGGCGGCGTTTTTCGCCGGGGAGTCTATCCCCGAAGAGGTGGCACCAGCCCCGGTCAATCGTTGGCGCGGGCTGGCCTTGGCCGCTGGTGTGGCGGTCATCGCAACCTTGGCGGCGTGGTTCCTGCAACCACGGACTTCCATCCCCGGAGCCTCCGTGGGCTGGCTCGCGGAGGTGACCACGTCGCGCGGTGCAGTCGCGCCGGGGGATGCGCCGTGGCGGACTGGTCAGCGGCTGCCCCCCGGTCGCGTGGCTCTCTCGGCGGGCGCGATGGAACTCACGCTCCTCAATGGGGTGCGGCTGGTGTTGGAGGGGCCGGGCGAATTGGAGTTGCTCACGCCGATGCGGGTGGTGCTGCGTTCCGGTCAGGCCGTGGTGAGGGTGCCGGGAGGCGCGAAAGGTTTTCGGCTCGAAACGGCCGGCGCGCAGATCGTGGATCTCGGCACGGAGTTTGGCGTGAAATGCGGGCCGGGCGGCGTGACGGAGGTGTTTGTTTTCGACGGCGAGGTGGTCGCTTCTTCGGCGACGGACAGCGCGGGTTTCCCGCATCAGCTCAAGGCCGGCATGGCGGCGCGCTTCTCGCCAGGTCAGCCGCAGCCCACCAGCATTGCGTATCGCCCCGAGCGCTTTGTGCGCCGTCTCCCAGCGGACCAAGGCGTCGAAAGCGAGGACGCAGGCTTCCCCTTCAATGCTCCGACGGTCGAGGCCGTCGCCGTCTTTCCCGCCGTGCCGGCGCTGACGGTGGATGGTGATTTGTCCGACTGGAGTGGCGACGGTCGTTTCCGCAGTGAACGCAGCGCGCGAAATTATCTGGAGGGCCGGATGCGCTATGATGCGGACTATCTCTACGTGGCCGCGCACCTCGGTGATCCCGCTCCCATGCGCAACGTCGTGGACCCCGCCACCGATGGTGAATCCGGCTGGCGCGGCGGCGGCCTGCAAATCCGCGTGGCCGCTGACCCCGCGCTGGGCTGGCCGGTGCAGGCCAACGCGGCGGACTACTATCAACTCCGTCATTTGACGGTGGACGCGGTGCAGGTCGCGCAAGCCAGCAACCCGGCACTCGCGCACCTCACGCTCTGGCACTACGCCCCGGCGGCGCAAGACTGCCTGCACATTTCCTACGGCATGGACTTCCACGGTGCGGTCATCAATCCATCCGGCTATCGCGCCGCGTTTCGCAAGGATGCTGATGGACGCGGTTACACGGTCGAATGCGCCATTCCGTGGAAGCTGCTGAACGCACCGCGCGCCCCCCGTCCGGGCGAGACGCTGGCGCTGTCCTGGACGGCGCATTGGAGCGACGAAAGTGGCCGGCTCTGGCGCGGCCAATGGGTGGACATCCGCAACCCTTCGGAGCCAATCCGCATTCACACCTGGGAACGCGCGGCCACTTGGGGGCGCGCTGCTTTCAAATGAATGGCCCCATCACCAACGCACCGCCCATCCTGCCAATGAAAGTTCTATTCACCTTCTTCCTGTGGTCAGTTTTTCTGTCCACTCTCTCCGCCGCCGACTTCGCTCCATTTCTCAAAAAGCACTGCGCCGATTGCCATGATGCAGATAACCAGAAGGGCAACCTTGATCTCACGGCGCTCCCGACGGACTTCGCGAACCCGGACCATTTAGCCAAATGGGTGCAGGTGTTCGACCGCATCGAGTCGGGCGAAATGCCGCCCAAGAAGAAGGCGCGTCCGCCTAAAGGCGAAACCACGACGTTCCTCCGCACGCTGACGAAACAACTGACCGCCGCCGAGGGCCGCGCCCTCACGGCGGGCGGCGGGCGCACTTCGGTGCGGCGCATGAACCGCGTGGAGTATGAGCATACGCTGCGCGATTTGCTCGGGCTGCCGTTGCTGCGGGTGCAGGAGTCGCTGCCGGAGGATGGGCAGCAGTTTGGCTTCGATAAGGTCGCGGGGGCGCTCGACATCTCGCACGTCCAGATGACGAAGTATCTGCAAGCGGCCGACCGGGCTTTGCGGAAGGCGCTCGTGGCGACGCCGACGAAACCGGAGTCGAAAACGTGGCGCGAACCGGCGGTGAAACAGGGCACGGTACTAAGTTCCATCGCCGTCCACTGCGCGGCTCCGCTCAAGGGGCTCGATGTGGCCCCCGGCCTTTCCACGAGTATCGCGGGCAATCCGCGCGATGATTATGGGAACTGCTACCGCGCGGCGCATTTCGGCGGGGATGCGGATTCCGTCGCGGTGTTCACGGGCGTCATCGGGGCGCATCAGCCGGAGGGGATTCAGATTGACCGTTTCAACCCGCCTTCGAGCGGCTGGTATAAGGTGAAG
>JANNGC010000788.1:0-5678 GCA_031380445.1 Pedosphaera sp. | reverse complement strand
CGCCCCACGATGGCGACGACGAGAGCGGCGGGCGCAGTCAAAACGCTGATCGGATAGCACAGCACGAAGGGAACCGCCGCGAGCATCAGCGCGGACGTGTCCCACAAGGTGCGCGCGGGTTCGAGCTCCGTGAGCTGGCCTTTGGCGCGTCCGGTCTCGACGCAGCCGGGGCAGAGATTGCGGTCGCCCAGTTTCACGTCGCAGAGCGCACAGAGGAAACGTCCGCACGCGCCGCACGGCACGGTGGCGCGCTTGGCCGGATGGTAGAAGCACGACGCCTCGCCTTCGCTCAACACTTGATCCATCGCTGCGACCGCAGGCGCGGCCTCGCGGAAAAGCGCGGGGAAGGCGAGGACGCGCGCGGCCTTGGCGCAGCCCGGACACGCCGCGAGCGCGGCCAGTTCAGCGGGATCCACGGGCCACGGCGCGGCACATTTTGGACACGCGAGACGGGCGGGCATCAGTTGGTTTGCGTCGGTTGCAGATCACGGAAGTTGTCCTCATACAGCGCCGCCTTCATCGCCATGAAGAGGGGGACGCTCACGAAGAGGCCGAAGACACAGGCCAGGAAACCGGCGAACGTCAGGAGCGCGGCCACGAGGATGAAGAGCAGTGTCATCCAGATGCGTTTCGAGACGAGCTTGCGGCTGAGTTGCATGGCGGGCCAGGCGCGCATCCGCTTGTCGAGAATCAGCAGCGTGGTGAAAAACCAGATGGCCCAGAGGTAGATGCTGATCGCGGTGGAGACGAGCTGAAGGACGCCGGTCGCCAGCATCGTCATCGCGCCCGAGCCACCGGACATGGCGATGATTTGCACGGCGGCGGAAAACGGCACCGTCACCGCGATGCTGATCAAAGTTTGAAACAGCAGCGCGCCGAGCAGCGAACGCAACTGACGGCGGAAGCCTTCAAAGATCATTCCATAGTTCGCCTGACCGTCGCGCACGAGGTTGAGATAAAACCAGGAGTAGCCCGCCGTGATGACCGTGCTGCCAATCAAGAAGGCGATGACCACAACCACAAAAGCGATGACCAACCCGATGATGATCGGCACGGAAGGAAGCCCGCCGCCGCCGCCGCCCGGCATCAAACCGGTGAAGCTGAAACCAATCGCCATGAGGCCGCCAAAGACCAGGCCCACGCCTCCCAACAGGAGCACGAACAGCAGCCCGCTGACGATGACCGGCCCGAGATTGGACGTGATGGCCTTCCACGCCCGCTCCAGACAGGAGCCGATCTCGACGCGGTACTCGCGCTGCAAAACGTCCTCCTCATTGACCCACAAACCATCCACCGACGCCGGGGCCGCGCCTTCGGAGAGACGTTGCAGGAGAATGGGTTTGCACGCCGCGCAGACGTTGCGGTCGGCGAGGCGGATGACTTCATCGGGCGGAAAACTTTTTCCGCACTCGGCGCACAGCACCTCGCCGGGCGCGGGCGCAGCGGTGGAGAAGGGCGGCGCGGCGGAATACGCGGCGGCGGATGCAGTTGCGGACGGCAGCACCTCGGACGGGACTTGCGCGAGCGGAATCCAGTTCGGCAGGCGCGTTTCCCACACGAGCGTCGTGGGCTGCACGGTGCCGCTGGCGATGAGCGCGCGGAATTGCTCGTCGGTGAAGGGGCCGGACTGTTGGCCGTTCGCGGCGTGATACCAGTTCATAAGTTTTCTTGGGTTGGATTGGATCGGGAAAGCGCGGTGCGGCGCGGCGAACGGGGCGAGACAAAAGCGTCTCCGGTGCGGTGGCCCGGTTTCTCGTCGCACGAATTCATCGGGGATGAATTGATGCGCGGACAATGCGCGAGCGCTGCGCGGGTGAAAAGTGTTTTCCTGTAAAGTCTCGGCGCGCGGACATTCCTGTCCGCAGCCAGCCAAGAAGTCAGAGAGATTCAATCCACGTCCGCACTGCTCGTCGTTCGCACCTTGCTGCGGGCTGGAAAGCCCGCGCTCCGGGGCTTGTGCCTGCGCTCACCTTGACACCCCCATCTCCTTCACAAACACTGCGCGCCCGATTTATGGCCGAGCCGAAAGAAAATTTATTGATGGAGAAGATTGTCTCCCTCTGCAAGCGACGTGGATTCGTTTACCAATCCAGCGAAATCTACGGCGGCATCAACGGCTTCTGGGACTACGGCCCGCTCGGCGCGGAGCTGAAGCGCAACGTGAAGGAACTCTGGTGGAACGAGATGACCCGCCTGCGCGACGACGTGGTGGGACTCGACGCGACCATCATCATGGCCCCGCAAATCTGGCGCGCGTCCGGCCATGTGGACACGTTTGCGGATTTGATGAGGGAGTGTCCGATGACGAAGAAGCGAGTTCGCACAGATCAGGTGGAGCCGCAAAGCGGAATAGTTCATCGATTCAAAGGAGCTGTTGAATCAGCCGGCGGTAAAAGTTGCGCCGATAATTTTGCGGTTCTTCGTCTTGCCGGAAAACCTCCCGAGTCGGCGCGCAAGGTCGCGGTCGAGTTTTACCGACTGAAAGGATTGGTCGATCCCACTCCGCTTTCTGAAGTGGAAGAGAAGGTTCAAGACTCTGTGGACTTCCATCCAGAAAGCTTGGTTGAACTTGGGCCTTCACGTCCTTTCAACCTGATGCTCCAAACCTACGTCGGCCCGATTCAGTCCGACGAGAACATCGCCTATCTCCGGCCCGAAACCGCGCAGGCCATCTTCGCCCAGTTCAAGAACGTCCTCGATTCGTCGCGCGTGAAAGTGCCGTTCGGGATCGCGCAGGTCGGCAAGGCGTTCCGCAACGAAGTCACGCCGCGTAACTTCACCTTCCGCTCGCGCGAGTTCGAGCAGATGGAACTGGAGTTCTTCATCAAGCCCGATGAGGTGGTAGAAGTAATCAGTGGGTCAGTAATCAGTGAAACAGTGGCGGGCCATCCCGGTGAGCCGCAATCGAACTGGGGCTGGAGTCTGTGGCATCAGTATTGGGTTGCCGAGCGCATCCGCTTTTATGAAGGCATTGGCCTGTTGCGCTCGACGCTCGGCTTTCACATCCAGACGGCGGAAGAACTCGCGCACTACGCCCGCGCCTGCACGGACATCCTGTTCAAGTTTCCCTTCGGCAAGCTGGACGAGAAGGGCGAACTCAAGGGCGAGGAACTGGAAGGCATCGCCGCGCGCAGCGATTTTGATCTCAGCCAGCACGAGCGTTTCTCCGGCAAACCGATGGGCGTGTTCGACGAGGAACTGCGCACCGCGTGGGCCAAGCTCGACGACGCGAAGAAGAAGGAGTTGTCGGAGCGCTACTACAAGGCTCGCTTGAACTACATGATCAAGAGCGGCGTGGAGCAGGCGAAGGCCGAGAAGGACGCGAGGGAAGACGCGGACGGATTGGCGAAGGGCCAATACATCCCGCACGTCATCGAACCTTCGGCGGGCGCGGACCGGCTCATCCTCGCGCTCCTCTGCAACGCCTTCACGGAAATCACCGACACGGACGACAAGGGCAAGAGCGAGACGCGCGTGGTGATGAAGTTCCATCCCCGCGTCGCGCCGATCAAAGTCGCGGTGCTGCCGCTGCTCAAGAACAAGCCCGACCTCGTGAAGAAGGCGCTAACCGTGCGCGATCTGTTGCGCCCGCACATGAATGTTTTCTACGACGACGGCGGTTCCATTGGCCGCCGCTACGCGCGCCAGGACGAAGCCGGCACGCCCTTCTGCCTGACGATTGACTTCGACACGCTCGGCGAGAAGCCGGAACTGCTCGACACGGTGACGCTGCGCTATCGCGATGATGGCCGGCAGGAGCGGCTGCCCATCGCGCAGCTCAAGGACTGGTTGTTGGAGCGGATACGCTAATGAAACCTGATCCCGCCAAGGTGGAGTGTCTCGCGCTGCGAGACACCGCTGGTCGCAGCGCGGCCGGCACCACCGTTGCGATGGCATTGCGCCCTTGCTTCCTCTACCCTCCGCGCCCATGAGCTTACCCACGCGGCTTTCGTATGCCTTCATCGCGCTGCTGATTATCGCGGCGGGCTGGCTCAAGCTGGCGACGCCGCTGGTTACGGTGCTGTTCTGTTTCTTCGCGCTGCATGTCCTGTCCTTCGGCGGGCGCAAGTGGCTGGGCATTTCCCTCTTCCTGATTCTGCTCGGTGGCGCGGGCGTGGGCTTTTATTTTTTCGTGAAGCAAGCTTCCGTGGCCATGCCGCGCATTGCGGAGACGACCATCCCCGTGGTGCTGGAGTGGGCGGAGAAACAGCACTTTCAACTGCCTTTCACCGACTACGCCAGCCTGCGCACGCTGGCGATTGACGCGATCAAGAACGAGTTCGAGAACATCGGTAAATACGCCGGCGTGGCGCTGATTCAGTTCGCGGCCATCCTCATCGGGATCGTGGTTTCGGTCAGCCTGTTCATCAATTCGCAGTTCGATCTGGAAGTGGACAAGCCCGCGCAGAACAACAATCTCTACACGCTCACCGCGCGCGAAATTACGCTGCGCTTCGGGACGTTCTATCAAAGTTTCGCCACGGTCATGGGCGCGCAGATCGTCATCTCCGCGATCAACACGGCACTCACGGCGGTGTTCCTGTTCTGGAACGACATTCCCTATGCCAAGGTGCTGGTGGGCCTGACCTTCCTCTGCGGCCTGCTTCCGATCATTGGCAACCTCATCAGCAACACGCTCATCGTCGGCGTGGCTTTCACCATCTCGCCGAAGATGGCGCTGTTCGCGCTCACCTTCCTCGTGGTGCTGCACAAGACGGAGTATTTCCTGAACAGCAAAATCATCGGCGACCGCATCCAGAATCCCATGTGGCTCACGCTCATCGGGCTGGTGCTCGGCGAGAAGCTGATGGGCATCCCGGGCATGATTCTCGCGCCGGTGATCCTGCACTACATCAAGGTCGAGGCGAAGCGCAGCCGCGTGGCCCAGCATGAGAGCGGCCGGGAGCGCATCGTAACCGGCGAGTTTTCTTGAACGGCTCTGGCCCTCTCATCTCGTGACCGCCACTGAAGCCAAAGCACTGCTCGAGAAATTCCAGCGCGGAAAAATTTCCGTCGAGGAAACCATGCGGGCTTTCCAGGCCGCGCCGGTGGCTGACCTCGGTTTCGCGCAAGTGGACTTGCACCGCTCGCTGCGAAAGGATTTCCCCGAAGTAATCTACGGCGCGGGCAAGACGCCGGCGCAGGTGCTGGCCATCGCCACGAAACTCGTCGAGCGCGAAGAACACGTTCTCGTCACGCGCCTCACCGCGGACCACGCGCGCGTGTTGCGGAAGAAATTTCGCCGCGCCGTTTATCACGAGACCGCGCGGTGCGTGACCATCGAAGGCAAGGCGCGCGCGAAACGCCCCGGCGTCATCGCCGTGCTGTGCGCGGGCACGAGCGACTTGCCGGTCGCCGAGGAAGCGGCGGTGACGGCGGAGATCATGGGCAACACCGTGGAGCGTATATTCGATGTGGGCGTGGCGGGACTGCACCGGTTGTTGCGTCGTCTCGACGACATCCAGCGCGCCAACGTCATCGTGGCCGTGGCGGGCATGGAAGGCGCGCTGCCCAGCGTGGTCGCGGGGCTGGTGTCGCGCCCAGTCATCGCGGTGCCGACGAGCATCGGCTACGGCGCGAACTTTGGCGGCGTGGCCGCGCTGCTGGCCATGCTGAACAGTTGCGGCAGCGGCGTGACGGTCGTGAACATAGACAATGGATTTGGCGCGGGCTACGCG
>JANNGC010000781.1:0-1833 GCA_031380445.1 Pedosphaera sp. | reverse complement strand
CTCTTCGCTGACGAGACGGGCCGCGCCGGTTTCGACGAAGGCGCGGGCGTTATGAAACTGGTGGTTGTCCGTGGCGGCGGGATACGGAATGAGAATGGCCGGCAGGCGCAACGCGGCGAATTCCGCGAGCGACGACGCGCCGCTGCGGCTCACGGCCACGGTGGCGGCATTCAGCGCGAGTTCCATTTCTGTGAGGAACGGACGCACCACAGCTACCGCGCCGGCATCGCGGTAGGCGGCGGAAACTTTTTCCACATCACGCGCGCCGGTGAGATGCAGAAACTGCACCTCGGGCATCTCGCGCCGCCACGCCGCGAGACAGCGCATGACGAGCTGGTTGATACCGCTCGCGCCCTGGCTGCCGCCCATGATGAGCAGTGTGTCGCGCTGCGGTTGCAATCCCAGCGCCACGCGCGCGGCCTCGGTGTCCGTACGCGTGAACTGCGGGCGCACCGGCGTGCCGGTCGGGAGAATGTCCTTCGTCCGCAAGCGCGCCGCGCACGTCGGAAAGCCGACGAACGCCTGCGAGACAAACCACGAGAGAAATTTGTTTGCGCGTCCCGGCACGGTGTTGGACTCGTGGAGGAACGTGACAGCGCGCAGTTTTTTTCCGGCGAGCACGGGCGGCGCGCTGGTGAATCCGCCCATCGCCAGCACCGCGCTCGGCGGGCGTGCAGCGAAGACGCGCTTCGCTTCAAGATACGACGCGCGAAAGCCTTTGAAGAATCCGGCGAGGTTGCCACGCACCAGACCGACGGCGGGCAGCGTGACGATTTGCATCCCGCTCGTCGCACGCACGGCCTGCTGATCCACTTCCTTCGGCGAAATGATCAGCATCACGTCGCAACCGCGTTGCAACAGTTCCTCGCCAACCGCCAGTCCAGGGAAGAGATGACCGCCCGTGCCACCACACGCGATGGCGACCAGCGGAGTTGTGTTGGCGTTGGGCATCAGGAGACGCGCGTCGAAGGGACTTCCTTCGGGTTGAAAGGATTCAGCGTGCGCGTGCGGCGCACCGGTTCGTGCGCGTGACGTGCGACGCTCAGGACGAGACCGACGCCCGCCATCATCATCAACAAGCTGGACCCGCCGTAACTCACGAAGGGCAGTGGCAATCCTTTGTTCGGCAGCACCATCGTGACGACGCCGATGTTGATGAACGCCTGGAGCGAAATGAGCACGGTGATCCCGAGCGCGAGCATCATGCCGAAACGATCACTCGCGTGCGCGGCGATGTAAGTTCCAGACAATGCGATGCCGAGGAACGCCAGCACCACGCCCATCGTGGCCACGAGTCCGAGTTCCTCGCCGACGATGGAAAGAATGAAGTCGGTATGATTCTCCGGCACGTAGCCGTATTTCTGGCGACCATCACCGAGACCGACGCCGAACAGGCCACCCGAGCCGAGCGCGATTTTCGCCTGATGCTGCTGATAGGCTTTGCCCGCGAGATGTTTCTCGGGATTCAGGAAGGCATCAATGCGGGTGGAACGGTTGGCGTTATTTTTCACCATGAAGCCAAACAGCGACGCACCGAGCACGACGATGGGGAGCAGCATCCACACGCGCGAGCCGGCGATGAAAATCATCACCAGACTCACCGCCGCGAGCAGCGCCGTGGTGCCGTAGTCCGGTTCGAGGAAGATCAGGCCAATGACCAGGCCGATGATCGCGCCGGGCCAGAGGAGGCCCTTGATGATCGCCGGTTTCCAGAGCAGCGGCATGTGGCGGCCAAAGCGTTCGATGTAGGCGGCGAGCACAATGATGAGCGTGAGCTTCGCCAGCTCGGACGGTTGAAACATCCTGAAATGAAAATTCAACCAGCGCCGCGCG
>JANNGC010000752.1:0-2187 GCA_031380445.1 Pedosphaera sp. | reverse complement strand
GCTGACTTGCTCCCTCTCCCAGCGGGAGAGGGTCGGGGTGAGGGAGAAGGCAACGGACAGCGCAAAGATGTGGCTAATGGTCAGGGTTTTTAGCCCGCACCAACGTCGCAAATGCGAGGGCGCAAGAACTCGCGAACACCGTTCTCCATTTCACGTTGCTGCGGGTTGAAAACCCGCGCTCCGTTCGCTTCGCCAAACATCTTGTTGACCCTGCAAAACGGCCCGGCCTAATTTCTTTTCACGCTGAACGGAAACCTGAACCTGACCGGATTGTTGGAGCAAGCGGCCAGAACTTGGCCGCAAAAAACGGCCTTGATTGAAGCCGACACCGTCCTCACTTACACCGCGCTTTGGGATGAGGTGAACTCGTGGGCGAAGCTCCTTGCCACCGCAGAATTTTCACCTGGCACGCGTGTCGGCCTCGCGTTTCCCAACTCCGTTCACTACGTCGCGCTCACGTATGCGCTCTGGCGTTTGGAACTGGTTGTGGTGCCGGTGCCGACGGAATGCACCGAGGCCGAGGTCGCAGAAATCGCCCACGAGTTACAACTCGACGCCATCGTCAGCGAGAAGCTGCGTGCGGGCGGTGCCGCCCTCGCGCCGAATTGTTTTCTCACGAAGCTGAGTCCGCCCACGCCCGCCGACAATCACGGCCTGGACATCGCCTTCATCCGCTTCACCTCCGGCACGACCAGCGCGCGCAAGGGCGTGGTGCTGACGCACGCGACCATCCGCGACCGCATCGCCGCCGCCAACTCCGCGCTCCACATCACGTCGCAGGACACCGTGATCTGGTGCCTGCCGATGTCGCATCATTTCCTCGTGACGATCGTGCTCTACCTCACACAAGGCGCGACCGTGGTGCTGGCGCGGCACGTCACCGCCGCGCCGTTTCTTGAAGCGGTCAATCGCTGGCAAGGCACCGTGCTCTACGCGTCGCCGTTTCACTTCAGCCTGCTGGCGCGCGACAAATCTGAAGTGCCAATCCCCTCCGTGCGACTCGCCGTCTCCACGACGTGTCCGCTCACGGAAGATGTCGCGGCGGATTTTCAGCAGCGTTTCAACCTGCCGCTTTCGCAAGCGCTCGGCGTGATTGAACTCGGACTCGTGAGTGTGAATTTCGACGACCCTTCCGCGCGCTGGAACTCCGTGGGCCAGCCCGTGAAAAACTTCGAGGTGCAAATCCTCACGCCCGACGAGCATGGCTGCGGCGAACTCGCCGTGCGCGGCCCCGGCATGTGCGACGCCTACGCCGCGCCGTGGTGGCCGCGCGAACGCTTCGCGCCTGACGGCTGGTTCCGCACCGGCGACATCGCGCGCCTCGACGACGACGGCTTTCTCTTTCTCCTCTCGCGCAAAAAAGCCGTCATCAATCTCGCCGGGCGCAAAGTGTTCCCCGAAGAAATTGAAACCGTGCTGAACCGCCACCCCGCCGTGCGCGAGTCGCGCGCCTACGGTCGCGCGCATCCACATCTCGGTGAAGTGATCGAAGCCGAACTCGTGCTGGAGGACGGTGATTCTGATCTCGAAGGCGTGCGCGCCATCTGCCGCGAGCACCTCGCGCCGTTCAAAATTCCCACCCGTCTCCACGTCGTCGCCGCGCTGCCGCGCACCGCCGTCACGGGCAAAATCCGGCGCGAAGCCGTGACCGCCTGAGATGATTGCAGCGACTGAGATTGAAGCGAAGCTCCTCGACTTCGTGCAGCGCGAAGTGTTCGCCCCCGACGCGGGCGTGACGGCAGAAACCGATCTCATCAGCGCGGGCTTTGATTCCATGTCTCTCGTGCGCCTGCTCCTCTTCGTCGAGACCACCTACGGCTTCTGGCTGCCGCAAAGCGAGATCAACGCCGCCGCCTTGCAGAACATCCGCAGCCTTGCCGCCACCGTCGCCCGCCTGCTCCATGAACGCTGATCGTCCACTCGGCGGCGCGGATTATCTGATGCTCGGGTTCGATCACGAACTCCGCCGCCACGGTTTCGCGGGCAACAACTGCCAGATCGTTTTGGAACTGGCTCGCGCAATTTCCGCCGACGCCTTGCGCGAACGACTGGCGCAACTCGCGAAGGAATTTCCCATTCTCAACGCCCGGCCCGGCGGCGTCATTCATCCGCGCTGGCGGATGCCGCGCGAAGCCACGCCGCCCGCCGTGCGCGTGCATCCGCGCCAGAGCGGTCTCCAAGAACAGT
>JANNGC010000782.1:0-7543 GCA_031380445.1 Pedosphaera sp. | reverse complement strand
ACGCGTGAGCCAGTTGGCCGCGATACTCCGTGGGTGACTGGCCGGTGATTTTCTTGAACACCCGGTTGAAATGCGTGAGCGACTGGAAGCCGACTTCGTAGGCGATTTCGCTGACGCGCAGGTTGGGATTGAGCAACAGGTTCTTCGCGTTCTCAATCCGCACGCGCGAGACGTAGTCGGTGAAGTTGATGCCTGTGACCTTCTTGAACATTTTGCAGAAGTAGAACGTGCTCGTGTTGACCGCCTGGGCGACCTGGCCGAGCGAAAGGTCCTCGGTCTGGTGCTGCCGGATGTATTCCTTGGCGCGCGTGATGACCGGCGGCTCGGCGTTCTCCTGCTGGACCACGATCTGGTTGCTGATCAGCGAGAGGTGCTGCGCAAAAATCTGGAGCAACTTCACCATGGACTCGTGCTCGCGCGGCGTCAGCACGCGGGTCTTGAAGTAGGCCTTTCTCAAACCGGCGAGATCCACGTCCACGCCCCACTCCTGGGCGAGCTTGGCCACGCGGTCGAACTGCGCCGGCGTGGGCTTCTTGCGGAAGACCTGGCCGGTGTGCAGGAAGGCGACAAGATTTCCACCGAGCCGCACCGGCACGGCGGTGTCGCAGAGACCGGCCTGGCAGGTTTCCGTCGCCGCCTCGTGCCGCGCGTTCTCCGCCAGCTTTTGCTGTAATTGGAGACAGGCCGCGCAGGCGCGGCTCTTCTTCGCCAGCATCGCGCAAAACGGGTTCTCGCTCCGCTGACGGTGATGCGGCAGTTGCCACGACTCGACGGGCCGCAGGGCGACCGGCAGCCCGGTGGCGTCGCTGAAGGCCCGCTCGTAATCCTGATAAATCTTCGACTGGCCCAGCGCCTCGACCAAAGTGTTCTCGTTTTGCATAGCGTTACTTTCCTTTTGCGAATCCGAATTTGTTTCGGCGACCGCAAATTAGGGACAGCCACGGCGGGCCACCATTGGGCGTTGCCCATTTCGATCCGCAGGAAACGAACTAGGGAAGGTAAGGATAATCCCTAGAAGAACGGCCCGGCTTTTCCTCCCCTCCGGCGCGTTCCGAAAAGCGTCTCCCGGTCTGACGCCGCGAAATCAACAAAAGAAGGTGAGCTTCTGATGTTCATGGGGACGATGCTGCCCTTGGCGAATGGCGGCCACGGTCTGGCCGGGCCAGGAGCTAGAGTGAACACATGATGATCCGTTCCAAGCAGCGTATTTCCTTTGCCGACGTGGGCCGGGAACCTTTCCGGGTTTTCTTTCCCGCCGGAGTGCTGGCCGGAATCGTGGGCGTGGCGCTGTGGCCGCTCCATTTCGCGAACGTGCTGGAACTTTATCCCGGCCTCGGCCACGCCCGCATCATGGCTTACGGACTCTTCGGCGCATTCATCATCGGTTTCCTCGGCACGGCCATGCCGCGCATGCTGTCGGCCAGACCGTTGCACGTCTGGCAGGTGATGGCGCTCGTGACAATCCATGCCGCCATGGTCGTGGCTTTCGCGGGCAGCAAAATTTTTGCCGGTGATGCGCTGTTCCTCGTGTTGCTCGCGGCTTTCGTCTGCTTCATGGCGACGCGGGCGAAGCAGCGCCAGGACACGCCGCCGCCCGGGTTCGTGCTCGTGGGACTGGCCTTCCTCTGTGTCGCCGTGGGCGGGGTGCTCGCCATTGTCCAAAATTACCGCGAGCTCGATGCGTTCTGGATCACGTTGCAACGGTTGCTCTCGTATCAAGGATTCGTGCTGCTCCCCATTCTCGGCATCGGGCCGTTTATCCTGCCGCGATTTTTCGGAATGCAAAACCGGCAGGACTTTGCCGAAGCGCTCGCGCCGACGGCGGGTTGGTGGAGAAAGGCCTTCATCGCGCTGCTGGCCGGCGTGTTCATCATCGCGTCGTTCATCATGGAGGCGAAGGGCTGGTCTCGGATGGCCTACGCTCTGCGCTTCGGCACGACGCTCGTTTATCTCTTTCTCGAAATGCCATTTCATCGCGCGCCCCAAGCCACCAATGCTCTGGGCGCGGCGATCCGCATGGCCTTCGTCGGGGTGCTGGCGGGCTTCCTCGCGGTGGCCGTGTTCCCGGTTTATCGGGTCAGTCTGCTGCACCTCACGCTCGTGGGCGGCTTCGCAGTCATCACCTTCGTGGTGGCCACGCGCGTCGTGTTCGGTCACAGCGGAAATCTCGCGCGGCTGAAAAACCGCAACCGTTGGGTACTCGTCGCGGTCGGGCTGATGTTGTCCGGCCTGGCCACGCGCATCAGCGGCGATTTCTGGCCGCAGGTTCTCGCGTCGCATTACACGTACGGGGCGTTGCTTTGGATCGCGGGCGTGTTGCTGTGGGCGGCCTACGTTCTGCCCAAGGTGCTCGTCGCGGACACCGAAGATTAGCGCATGCCGGGTCACTCCCGGCCAGCCGGCCCAACGCAATTCCCGCCCACCGTTGGACAACGGATGGTTGGCCGCCTGCCACGCGCGGGCCGATGGTCATTGCAGGCACGGCGCAGTCAGAAACAAGTGCAGCCGTGGAAATCGGAAATTGCGGTTACGGCGAAGACCCCATATCGCGCGGGCCATTTCCTCTTACTGTGAAAAACGACCAGCAACGAATGACAACGCATGAAGACTAACTCCTTCTCTCCTCTCCGCGCGGGCGCGCTCGCCGGCGTTCTTCTCCTCTCGGCGGCGGCTCTTTCGCTCGCGGCGGAAGGGCCGGCGGTTCGCAGCCCCAATGCCAAAGCCAACGATCCGACGGTCAGTGGCGAAGAAACAGCCGTGCTGACCCAGGCCCCAAATGTCCCGCCGCCCATCAAGCGGTCGCACGCGACCAAGGTGATCGTGAAACTCGAAGTGAAGGAGGTCGTGAAGAAGCTTTCCGACGGCGTCGAGTATCTTTTCTGGACGTTCGGCGGTGACGTGCCGGGAAGTTTCATCCGCATTCGCGAAGGCGACCTCGTGGAATTTCACCTGCTCAATCACCCGTCGAGCAAGATGCCGCACAACATCGACCTGCACGCGGTGACCGGTCCCGGCGGCGGCGCGGCCTCGTCGTTCACCGCACCAGGACATGAGTCGCAGTTTTCTTTCAAGGCGCTGAATCCCGGCCTCTACGTTTATCACTGCGCGACGGCCCCCGTGGGCATGCACGTGGCCAATGGCATGTATGGACTCATCCTCGTCGAGCCGAAGGAAGGTCTGCCGCCGGTGAGCAAGGAGTATTACATCATGCAGGGTGAGTTCTACACGGGCGGCAAGTTCGGGGACGAAGGCTTGCAATACTTCGATCAGAACAAGGCCGTGGATGAACGCCCGACCTACGTCGTGTTCAACGGCGCGGTCAGTTCACTCGTCGGGGACAAGGCCATCACCGCGACCGTCGGGGAAACGGTGCGGCTGTTCGTTGGCAATGGCGGCCCCAATCTCATCTCCTCGTTCCACGTCATCGGCGAAATTTTTGACCATGTGTATCCCGAAGGCAGCACCGTTCCGACCTTGAAGAATGTGCAGACGACGCTGGTTCCGGCGGGCGGTTCCGCGATGGTGGATTTCAAAGTCGAAGTGCCGGGCACCTACGTGCTCGTCGATCACTCGCTCTTCCGCGCGTTCAACAAAGGCGCGCTCGGGATGTTGAAAGTGTCCGGGCCGGAGAATCTCATCGCCTATTCCGGCAAGGAAGTGGACGCGGTCTATCTGGGCAGCCAGGCCGCAGCCGGCTCCGAAGCGCAGAAGCAAGTTGCGGCGTTGCAGGCGCAGGTAAAGGAAGCCATGAAATCTGACTCGAAGATTTCCGCCCTCACCAAGGACATTCAGATCGCCAAAGGGAAGCAGGTGTTTATGCAGACCTGCTTTGTCTGCCATCAAGTGAACGGCGAAGGCATTCCCAATCAGATTCCTCCGCTCGCCAAGTCCGACTATTTGATGGAGGACGCAGAACGCGCCGTGCGCATCGTGCTCCAGGGCCAGTCCGGCGAGATCGTCGTGAACGGGAAGAAATACACCGGCACGATGTTGCCGCTGAACAACCTGACGGACGAGGAGGTGGCGAACGTGCTCACCTACGTGCGGAACAGCTTCGGCAACGCGGGCGATGCAGTGAAACCGGAAGCCGTGCGCCGTGTGCGCAGTGAAACTCCAGCGCCGGCCGCCAACCAGTACGAGTGATCCCATGAGGTTTCACACGCCAATGCTCATCCCGCTCGCGCTCCTCCTGCTGGGCGGGCTGGGCGGGGCGACGAAAGCCCGTGCGGGAGAAACGCCGCCCGCCAGAATGGTGATCGTACCGGCCGGGCAGTTCACGCCGCTCTTTCGCGCGGAACAGGAGCCGAAACAAATTCCCGTCGCTTCATTTCTGCTCGACGTGTTCCCGGTCACGAATGGCGATTACCTGGAATTCGTCCGGGCCAATCCCAAGTGGCGACGCTCCGCCGTTCAGCGACTTTTTGCGGACGAGGATTATCTCAAGCTGTGGGCGGATGATTTGGAAACCGGCCCTGGCGTTCACGCCCAGGCTCCGGTCACGCAGGTGTCGTGGTTCGCCGCGAAAGCCTTTGCGACCTGGAAAGGAAAACGACTGCCCACGACGGCGGAATGGGAATACGCCGCCGCAGCGAGCGCGACCCGCCATGAGGGCGGGAACGATCCCGAATTCATTCGTGAGGTCCGCGCGTGGTACTCAGCACCAGCACCGGCGAAGTTGCCGACGGTGGGGGGCGGACGCGCCAATTATTTTGGCGCGCACGATCTCCACGGGCTGGTCTGGGAATGGGTGGCGGACTTCAACACGGCGATGGTCAGCGGCGACGCGCGCGGCGACACCGGCCTCGATCGCCAACTCTTTTGCGGCGCGGGTTCCGAAGGCGCAAAGGACCGCAGCAATTTCCCCGCCTTCATGCGCTACGGATTTCGCAGCAGCTTGAAGGCGAGTTACACCGTCCACAATCTTGGCTTCCGCTGCGCGCGAAGCCTCACCGAGGAAACGAAATGAAAATTCATCATCTGATTGCTGTGCTGGTCGCGCTCGCTTGGACTGGGATCGTCATCGGCGCGGAGCCGGTCACCGTGTCGTCCAACCAGCCAAATTGTTGCGCGAAGGAACTGCCAGCCGCGACACCACTGTCCGATCGTTCGCTCTACCAGCTCGATTCGTCTTGGACGAACGACTCGGAGGCCGCGCTGAAGCTCGTGACGTTGCGCGGACGCCCGCAGGTCGTTTCGATGTTTTTCGCCAGTTGCCAGTTCACCTGCCCGGTGCTGGTGAAGGACATGCAACGCATCGAAGCCGCGCTGCCGGAAAATCTGCGCACCAATGTCGGCTTCGTCCTTGTCTCCTTCGACTCGGCCCGCGACACACCCGCCGCGCTGGCGAAATATCGCCAGACGCACGGCCTGGCCGCGAACTGGACTTTGCTGCGCGCCGCGCCCGATGACGTGCTGGAACTCGCGGCGTTGCTGGGCGTGAAATTCAAGAAGGATGTGCGCGGCGACTTCGCGCACTCGAACGTCATTACCGTTCTTGATGCCGGCGGCGCGATCGTGCGGCAAGTCGTCGGCTTAAACCGTGATCCGAGCGAGGCCGTCCAAGCGGTCGAGCAAGCGATCACCGCGAAAGAAAAGACCACCAAAACCAACTGAGAAGGATTCATCATGCCCAGATATGTCAGCCTGTTGCGCTTCACGGAAAAAGGCGCCCGTGAAATCAAGAATTCAACCCCGCGCGCGCTCGACTTCGACAAGGCCGCAGAAAAAGCCGGAGTTCGGGTCGAAGCTCAATACTGGATGTTCGGCGCCTACGACGGGCTGCTGATCCTCAGCGCGGACACCGCCGAAGCCGCACTCCACTGCCTCACTGAACTGAGCGCGGCAGGAAATATCCGCACCGAAACCATGCGGGCCTTCGACGTGAAGGAGTTTGCCCAACTGACGGGCGAGTGATTTGGGCGGGACAGGCGGGCCGCTGCCGGCCCCTGGCAACATCCGCCTGAACTTGTGCAATATCCGCGAAGCTGGCAATTCTGTGCCGCTCATGATTCATGCCGTGATTCAGTCTATCGCTTCTTTCGTCCGGGTGCGCTTTGGCCCGCTCTGGTGCGCCGCAGTCGTGGCGCTGACGCCCGGCGCGCGGGCCGATGACTTCCAAGGCGCGACGCACATGACGCCGTTCGAGGAGGACACCATCAACTACAACAAGGCGGCGGTGACGGGCGTGGTGGCCCGACTGCAAAAGCGAATCAACACCGGGGCCGTCGCGCTTCAGCACGACGAGGCCTACGGCTATCTGCTCGCCGTGCTGGATGAACTCAAGGTCCCGAAATCGTCGCAGATGCTTGTCTTCTCGAAGACCTCTTTGCAGCGCGAGCACATCTCGCCATCGAACCCGCGCGCCATTTTTTTCAACGACGGCGTTTACGTCGGGTTTATTCCGGGCGCGCCGATGATTGAACTGTCGGTGGCCGATCCGAAACTCGGCGGGGTGTTTTATACGCTGGATCAAACGAAGGCGGACAAACCGAAATTCACGCGCAACAACCAGTGTCTCGAATGCCATGCGACGGCGAAAACGATGGGTGTGCCCGGGCATCTGGCGCGCTCGTTTGCCACGGACGAAAGGGGCGTCGTTGATTTCAACAGCGGCATCTCGCAAGTGAACCATCGCACGCCGTTCGGGGAACGTTGGGGCGGCTGGTACGTGACGGGCACGCATGGCCGGCAAACGCATCGCGGGAATCTGATCGGTCCGGCGGCGTTCGCGCGGCAGGAGAAGGAGCCGAATCATGCGGGCAACGTGACGAACCTCAGCGCGGTTCTTGAGGTGTCGCGCTACGTGCGCGACCAGAGCGATGTCGTGGCGTTGCTGGTGCTCGAGCATCAGATGCACATGCACAATTTCATCACGCGGCTGAACTACGAAACCACGATGCAGCTTCAGCAGTACGGTCACATCCGCTATCTCACGAACACGGCGGAGTCGTTTTTGAAGTATCTGCTCTTCGCAGAAGAGTCGCCGTTGACCGGCACGATTCAGGGTGGCGCGGAATTTGTGAAAGAGTTCACGTCGCAAGGGCCGCAGGACCAGCGGGGGCGCTCGCTGCGCGATTTCGACTTGCAGACGCGGCTGTTCAAGTACCCGTGCAGTTACTTGATCTACTCGGAGGCCTTCGAAGCTCTGCCGGCGGCGATGAAGGAGCATCTTTATTCGCGGCTCTGGCAAATTCTCTCCGGCACAGATCGGAGCACGGCCTACGCATCGCTCAGTCCGGCCACGCGCCAGGCCATGCGGGAGATTCTCGCCGAAACGAAGCGGGGCTTGCCGGATTACTGGAAGCAGAAACCGGTCACGGCGCGCGGGCCGCAGCCCGGGGCGGCGAGGTGAGAGCGTTCCTTCCGGCCAGCATGAGGATGCTCCGAACCGCCCAACGTGCGCTGGCCGTAACTTTGATGCTGCTCTCCTGCGCGCTGGCTGGCGCAGCCACGAACGTGGCTGCCATCGAAATCCACGACACGCTGCAAGGGCATTTCGTGTACATGAAGAATTGCGTTTTCTGTCACGGCCGGCGCGGCGATG
>JANNGC010000780.1:0-3131 GCA_031380445.1 Pedosphaera sp. | reverse complement strand
AAAAACAAAACGCGGACCGCGCCCCGCCGAGTCGGGGGTATCAGGCCCATCTTCAAATCCCCCGGGGTTGGGAGAACTGGATCGCGCGGCCGCGGCGGTCCGCGCTCCGACAGGCCGCTCCGGTGTCCTCGTTTGGAACAGCGATTGTCCCGCGTGTCCAAGGGAGAGGAAACGCACCCGCCCTTTCGCGGCAAATCCGCGCAAATCGGGACACCGCCCCCACTGGCACCGGCACTGCTAAAGCGGACACGGTTATGATTCTCAGAGGCAAAACTCTCGTCGCCCTCGGCGCGCTGCTCGTCAGCGCGCTGCTGGCTGGCGCAGCCCCCGCCGCGAACTCGACGCGCTACATCGTGAACGAGGCGTTCACCAACACCGGTTTCGACAGCGACGCCCGCGGACACGTCCGCGCCTTGGTGAAACAGCGCGGTCAAAGCCACCTCCAGCGCCTGCGCGTAACGCTCGCGAAACTCGATCCGCGCACGCCTTACCAACTGCTCGCCACCACGGGCGATGACACCAACTTTCTGACCGTCGCCGAGTTCACGACCACGCGCGCCGGACGCGCGGTCGTTCATCAGCAGCGTCATCAAGTGGCCGAGCGTGTCCGCCGCACGGCCACCAAGCTCGTGCTGGCCGAACCGCTCGCGCCGCTCACCGAGGTCCGTACGCTGGCCGTCGCGGACACGAATGGGGTGGTGGTTCTCACGCTCGATCTGCACGCCGCGCCTTCGCTGGAATTCGAACTCACCAGCGTGCTGCAAAACACGGGCGCAGATTTTACCGCCGTCGGCTGCCTGGCCGTCGCGGTACAGGGCGGATACTTGCAGTTCCGCATGTTCGCCACCGGACAAGGCGGCGAGTTCACCCTGCTGGTCAACGACAGTCCGGTCGGCACCTACGCCGCTGATTACACCGGACGCATCAACGTGGGGTGGCTACCGCCGGCCGCGCCGTCGCCGCTCAAGTTTCGCCATCTCGCCCTGCTGAACGCCAACGACGAAGTGGTGCTCGAAAGCCTCGTGCCCTGAATTTCTCCGGTTAAATTTTAAGTGCGACTGACTGCGGCCCGCTGGTGCGTGTTTTCACCGGCGGGCCGTTTGGCTTTTTCCCAGCGCGCGGACCTACCTGTCACCACGCCGAAGCCGGACGCCATTCCCCGGGGTTGCTACCCCGGATGCGATTGTTTAGCTTCCGCGCCGCCTTTGGATATTTGCCATGAGTGATCACGAAACGATTGAACAGGAACCGTCCGCGAATGCGGAAGCCGCCGCGCCTTTGACCGAGCAGCAGCTCGTCGAGTTGAAAGAGCAGGCTGGGAAAGCCGCGCTCTATTACGAGCAGCTCGTCCGCGCCACGGCGGACTTCGACAATTTCAAGAAGCGCGCCGCGCGCGAGAAGCAGGACGCGATCAAATACGCCAACGACTCGCTGCTCGAACGCGTCATTCCCGTGCTCGATAATTTTGAAATGGCGCTGGCCGCCGCCGCCGCGCCGAACACCACCGCCGCCTCCATGCAGGCGGGCGTGAGCATGATTCAGCAGCAATTGCGCGCCGCGATGGGCGAGGCGGGCCTGGAGGAAATCAGCGCCGCCGGGCAGAAGTTTGATCCGAACATCCACGAGGCCATCTCGCAGCAGGAGACGAACGATGTGCCCGAAGGCCAGGTCGTGCAGCAAGTGCGAAAGGGCTACAAACTGCGCGACCGTCTGCTGCGGCCCGCGTCGGTCATCGTGGCGAAGAAGCCGGCGTGAGAATAGAATTCCGAATGACGAATGACGAATGGGCGGAGCGGCTGGCGCGCGGCGTTCACGCCGCTTCAACATTCGCCAGTCCGAGCGTGTGCTGTCGGCTTCATACCTCCGTCATTCGCGGCGTGAAGCGGCCTAAAGGCCGCGCTCCAGTCCCGCGCCACGCCAGTCCATTCATCATTCGTCATTCGTCATTTTCCTAATCATGGCTAAACGCGACTATTACGAAATCCTCATCGTGCAACGCACGGCCACCGAGGAAGAGATTAAGAAATCTTACCGCCGTCTCGCGGTGAAATTTCACCCGGACAAAAATCCCGGCGACAAAACAGCCGAGGACAAGTTCAAGGAACTCAGCGAAGCCTACGAGGTCTTGAACGACGCGCAGAAACGCGCGGCCTACGATCAATACGGCCACGCGGCGTTTGATCCGCGCCAGCGTGCGGGACGTAGCGGAGGCGGAGGCGGCGGGGGCTTCCACGATCCGTTCGATATTTTCCGCGAAGTGTTCAACCAGCAGGGCGGCGGCAACGGCGGCGGCATCTTCGACGACTTGTTCGGCGGGGGCAGTCGGTCGAATCCCACGGGCGCGTTGCGCGGCGCGGACTTGCGCTACGATTTGGAGATCAGTTTCGACGAGTCGGCGCACGGCTGTGAGAAGGAGATCAGCGTGTCGAAGCTCGACGCCTGCGACACCTGCGGCGGCACCGGCGCGGAAAAGGGCGCACATTTCGACGCCTGCACGACGTGCGGCGGGCGCGGCCAGGTGCTGATGTCGCGCGGCATTTTCCAGATTCAACAGACGTGTCCCAAGTGCGAGGGCGCGGGGCGAACGATAGACAAGCCGTGCCGCACCTGCCACGGCAGCGCCCAGCGCGAGCGCACTTCCAAGATCACGCTCCGCATTCCGCCCGGCGTGGACACCGGCTCGCGCCTGCGCTCCAGCGGCAACGGCGAATCCGGCAAGCGCGGCGGCGGGTCGGGCGACCTCTACGTGATCATTCATGTGAAGGCGCACGAAATTTTCCAGCGCGACGGCGACGACCTGATGTGCGAGGTGCCGATCAATTTCACCACCGCCGCGCTCGGCGGCGACATCGAGGTGCCGACGCTCACCGGCCCGGCGCAGATCAAGATTCCCTCCGGCACGCAGAGCGGCACGGTCTTCCGCCTGCGCGGCAAAGGCATTCGCAATGTCCACGGCCAGGGCCACGGCGATTTGCATGTGCAAGTGTCCGTCGAAGTGCCGGCGAAGTTGAACACCGAGCAGCGCGCGAAGCTCACGGAGTTTGCCAACCTGTGCGACGAGTCTGTGAACCCGCGCAGCAAATCGTTCTTCGCGAAGGCGAAGGAATTGTTTCGCTAGCGGAGCGCGGACC
>JANNGC010000668.1:0-2898 GCA_031380445.1 Pedosphaera sp. | reverse complement strand
CAGCCGGGACGGCCCAAGGACGGAAGGCAGGCGGGACGCCTGCCCCACTAAACAAAGTCGCTGCGCGACCTGTTCCACCGGATGATTCAGCCCCGGCAGTTGCATTTGTTTTTCGCCCCGGCATACTCGCGCACCAAATTTATGAAGATGCGTTTTCTCCGAGGTTCATTGCTCCTGACCGTCGCCGGCCTGCTCGCCTGGAATGCGAAGGCTGATCCGATTCTGCCGTACTCTGAACCTGTCGCCGTGCAATTGACGAACGACATCAGCGTCAGCGGTCCCGACTTGAGGACGCTGCAACGCGCGCTCCGCTCCTTTCACACGACCTCGAGGAATCTGCGCGGCGACGCGGACATTCTCCGCAACCTGAACATCTATCTCAACCCCATCACCGGCTACGCGCCGCTGCTCACGAACGCGGCGCTGGCCTATCAGGCGGACTTTCAACTGCGCCGCGACGGCATCACCGAACAACTGATTCCCGCGCCAATCAGCGCGAACAAAACTTCCGCACGCACGGCCCTGACCCGCGTGAACAATTCGCTCTCGAACGCGGTCCTCGCCGCCACCACGGCCCGGCGCATCCAGCATCTCCAGAATGCGGCGTCGCAGCTCACCTCGGCCAGCAACTCCGTGCAGCGCGCGCTCCGCACGCGGCCCGGCCTGAGCAAGATGGTCGCGCGCATCGGCGGGCTGTCCTTCAATTCAGACCGGGGCCAGATCGTGGGCGGCGGCAATTTCTACAACGACGAGGGCGGGGCCGTCGGACGTTTCAGTCCCAGCGGCGTTTTGGATTTGAGCGCGTTTGATTCCGGCGCGGTGACGCGCGGGCTGAGTTTTTATGTCACGGGCGTGGGCGGAAATTTCCCGGCCACGTATCCGCTCGGCGTGGGCGCGAACAGCGCCGACTACGACGCGACCGACCTGGGTCGCCGGGAGGAGTTTCACTTCCGCGCGGAAGTGGCGCTGACGAATGCCGTGGTGACGAACGCCTTTGTGAGCATTGACTACATCGGGACCAATTCGCTGTTCCTCAGCAGCACGAGTTCCATCCCGGTCAGCGGCTATGTCCTGGGGCGTTTCGCGTTTGTGGGCACGAACACCTCGGTCTTGAACGTGAACACCAACCGCGCGGCGGTGACGGTGAGCGAAGGCGAGTTCCAGTTGAACTTCGACATCAGCACGAACGCGCCCGCCGTCATTCTCGATTGAGCGGAATTTCCAGCGGCTCGATCCGCAAGTTGTAGTCCTGCAAACGGTCGGCCACGAGACCGCGCGCGATCAATTCCTCCTCCGGCACCGCGCCCAAATCGCCGGTGTCCGCCATCCACTGCTCCAGCGCGGCGCGCATTTCCTTCAGCACGGCGGCGTGCCGGGACTGGCCGGCGAGATTGCGAATCTCGTGCGGGTCGGCGTTCACGTCGTAAAGCTCCTCGGCCGGCTTCGTCGTACGGAAGAAGAGGCGCTGCGTCGCGTTCAGCCGGCCGTCGTAGTTCATCTGCCGCCACACGCGCATCGTCGGCATCAGTTCCATGTAATCAATCCGCTGCGCGTACGGCAGCTCGGGGCGGAAGTTGCGGATGTATTTGAACTGCTTCGAGCGCACGGCGCGGATGCGGTCCGGCGCTTCATCCATCCGGTCGCGCGCGGCGAAAATGTATTTCCGCTCCGGCGCGGTCTGCGGGCCGAGAAAAATCCGGCCCGGATAATTCGTCGGCGTTTTCACTCCCGCCAGCGCCAGCATGGTCGGCGCGAAATCCACGAAGGCCACCAAATCTTCGCGCACCGTGCCGGGCCGCAGATGACCGGGCCAGCGCACCACGAGCGGCACGCGGATGCCGCTGTCGTACACCCAGCGCTTGCTGCGCGGCAGGCCGCGTCCATGATCGCCGAAGAAGATGACCACGGTGTTCGAGGCCAGGCCGGTGCGGTCGAGGAAGCGCAGCACGTCGCCCGCCGAGTAATCCACGGCGGTGGCGAGGTTGTAATAGTTCGCGAGATCCCGCCGCGTCTCGGGCGTGTCGGGATGATACGGCGGCAGCACCATCTTCTCCGGATCGCGGAACTCGCCGGGTTGGAGCCGCGCGAGGTTGCTGCGGGTCTGCCGGGCGTTCGCGCGAATCTGGCTCTCGTGCGAGACGGTGAAATTGATGTAGGCGAAGAACGGCTCGAGCGGCGTCTGCTTCATCCAGTTCGAGGTCGTGGTGAAGGCGTCCTTGGGAATTTTGAAATTGAAATCCGTCTTGCCCGGCCAGGCCACGGTGTAGCCCGCGTCGCGCAGATGACTGGTGAAGGTGCGCGGCGGCGCGAGCAGTTCCGAGCGCATGTGATGCGCACCGGTCGTGGTGGGATACTGGCCGGTGATGAGTCCCGAGCGGCTGGGCGCGCAGACCGGAGCGTGCGTGAAGGCGCGGGTGAAGCGCACGCCTTCGCGCGCGAGACGATCAATGTTCGGCGTGAGGGCATTGGTGTCGCCGTAGCAGCCGAGTTCCGGCCCGAGGTCTTCGCCGACGATCCAGACGATGTTCGGACGGGAGGGGTTTTCGGCGGCGGGCAGCCATGACGCGACGCACGCGAGGAGCAGGAGGACAAGTAATTTCACGGCGACACCACGCGGTAGAAACGGTTCGTGGGCGTGAGCGCGTGCTGCACGGGAATCACCGTGGGACTCAGCGGCGCGGGGTGCGTGCTCACGGTCGTCCACGCCCCGCTGTCCACCTGCGGACGCAATGGAAGGCGTTTCAACACGCGCGAAGCCGCGTCGGATCGCCCGAAACTCGTCGTGGGCTACTTCGTGCCGCCGCCGTCCGTCACGCTCACGAACGCGCGCGTGGCGGGGGCAAATTTCCGCGTCGAGTTCACCGCCTTGCCGGGCAGCAGTTACACGGTGCACTCGCG
>JANNGC010000624.1:0-3516 GCA_031380445.1 Pedosphaera sp. | reverse complement strand
CGACCCGCGCGCGAGCCATGTTGATCCGGTGGACAACTGGGACAAGGCCAGCGGGAGAATCTACAGAATTAAAAAAGCGGAAAGCGGAAAGCGGAAAGCGGAAACCTTCGACCTGGCGAAACTCACGAGTGACGAACTCGTGAACCAACTCACCAATCGCAACGACTGGTTCCGCCGCGCCGCGCGCGAGCAGCTCGCCGTGCGCCGCGACCCGAACATTCTTCCCCGCCTGCGCGCGCAAAGTTTGCAGGGCACGAATCACACGCTTGCGCTGGAATCTCTCTGGGCGTTGCAAGCGGGCGACGGATTCGATGAGGCGATTGCCGCGCCACTGCTGGCGCATCCGCATCCGCCCGTGCGGGCGTGGGCCGTGCGCCTGCTCGGCGACGCGAAGAAACTTTCGCCCGCCTTGCTGCCGCAAGTCGCAGCGCTGGCCCGTACGGAGAAAAGTTCTTCCGTGCGCAATCAACTCGCCTGCTCGGCGAAGCGCTGGCCGTCGCGCAGCGCATTGCCGGTGATTCGCGAACTGCTGCGTCATGATGAAGACGTAAACGATCCGCAGATCCCGCTCCTGCTCTGGTGGGCCATTGAGCAAAACCTGATGCCTGATCTGAGCGATGGCATTGGCGTGCTGAGTTCGGCCGCTGACTGGCAGTTGCCGATGATGAAGACCCATATCCTGGAGCGCATCGCGCGGCGATCGGCCTCGGACGCGAGCCAGCCGGCATCTCAACTAGGCGCATGGCTGCTGGCTGCCGCGCCCGCGAAGGAACCGCGTGACGCCGTGCTGCGTGGCTTCGACAAGGCGTGGGAAGGCCAGGGTGTCGTGGCGCGTGAAGAGGTAAGGCAGGCTCTCGCCACGATTTGGTCACCGAATGATCTGTTGATGACGCGCGTTGGACTCCGGGTCGGTTTGGCGAGGGCACAACAGCGCGCCCTTGACTGGGTTGATCAAGATCGCGTTGGCGAAAGCTGGCGCATGTCACTCGCCGAGACTCTGGGCCAGACGCGCGTCGAAGCCGCAGTCCCCATCTTTCTCAGTTGGCTCGGTGACAATCGCCGATCGCTCCGTTACGCCGCCGTGGCGGCGCTGTTGAATTTCGACGATCCGAAAATTGCCTCGGCGCTCATCAGCGTTTATCCCGGATTAAACTCGGAGACGAAGGCGCGCGCACGAACGGGTCTGGCCAGCCGCGCAAGCTGGGCGGCGGAACTTGTTCAGGCGGTGGAGTCGAAGAAGTTTGACGAGAAAGAAATTTCTCCTGACCTCCTGCGCCAGATGCTGCGGCACCACGACGCGGCGCTGACGGCGGCGATTGAGAAACGCTGGGGAAAACTTCAGGCGCAGACCTCGGCGGAGAAAGTGAGCACGGTGAACCAGCTCAAGCTGGTGCTGAACCCGAGCGGCACCACGCTGCGCTTCAAAGGCGATGCGGTCGTCGGCAAAAAGCTTTTCACGCAACTCTGCGCGAACTGCCATCAACTGTTCCGCGAAGGCCAGACCATCGGCCCTGAACTCACCGGTGCAGATCGCAAGAACAGCGAATGGCTGCTCACGCAGATGGTTGATCCCAGCGCCTTCATTCGCCCCGAGTACGTGAACCACAATTTGGAAATGAAGGACGGACGCTCGCTGACCGGACTCATCGCCGAGCAAAGCGCCGCCGCGCTCACGCTGCTCGACGCCCAGAATCAGCGCACGGTCTTGCGTCGCGCGGACGTGAAGGAATTGAACGCCTCCGCCATTTCGCTGATGCCGGAAGGCTTGCTGGAATCCCTGACGCCGCAGCAGGTGCGCGACTTGTTCGCGTATCTCCAGTCCGCGCCGTGATGGCGGGAAAACGTGCCCCCGGCGTCCCGCCAGGGCACGTTGCGCGGGCCTTGCGCGCGGTCAGAAAAAGTTTAGTCTGCCCGCCAATGACACGGATGTATTCAACGATGACACGCCTGTTTCTCCCGGCGTTGCTCGCGGCGCTGGTGGGATGCCAGCCGCGCGCCGCCTCTCCTGTTGCGCCTATGAAATCCAATGACACTCCGGCGGCCACCGCGCCGCTGACCACAACCAACACCGTCACCAAAGTCGAAAAGACGGACGAGCAGTGGCGCAAGGAACTGACGCCCGAGCAGTATCAAGTGCTGCGGCAAGCCGGCACCGAGCGCGCGTTCGGGGCGACGTATGATGAGTTCAAGAAGCAGGGCGCGGGTACTTACGTCTGCGGCGGTTGTGGCGCGGAACTGTTCTCGTCGAAGGAAAAGTTTGATTCGCACTGCGGCTGGCCGTCCTTCTACGACCCGGCCAACGCGAAGAACGTGATCACGCGCGAGGACAATTCACTCGGCGGCAAGCGCACGGAAGTCTTGTGCGCGCAGTGCAACGGGCATCTCGGACATGTGTTCACGGGTGAAGGTTTCCCCACGCCCACGGACAAGCGATTCTGCATCAACGGCGTGTCGCTGAAATTCGTCCCGGCGGGCGGGGCGAAGAAGCCGTGATTGATAGTGGGGCAGCCGTCCCGGCTGCCTTCAGTCCTTTGGCCGTCCCGGCTGAAGAACCACCAGCCGGGACGGCCAGTGAACTGGTGGCAGCCGAGAGGCTGCCCCACTATTACTTCGCGCCGAAAACTTTTTGCAGCAGCTCCGTGGTGCGCGCGGCGGGGTTCTTGCGGATGCGTTCTTCTTCCTCGGCGATCATCTTGAACAGCCCGTCGCTGGCCTTCTGGGTCACGTATTTGTCCACGTCGAGCGACGCAGGATCGACGTTCAGGCGGCTGAGGTAGGAACTCGCGCCACCGCCTTGCGCTAAAAGTTTTTTGTAAGCCGCCGTCACGCCGGCTCTCTCCGTGGCCTGCTTCACGATGGGCGACATCTTTTCCTGAATCTGCTTCTCGCCCTTGGTCTTGAAGAACTGCGTCGCCGAATCATTCGTGCCGCTCGCGAGTTTCTTCGCGTCGTCAATGGTCATGGATTTCAGCGCGTCGGTGAAGATGGGCAGCGCGGCGGGCACGGCGGCCTCGGCGGCGCGGTTCATCGTGGTCACGAACTCGTCGGCGTATTGGTCCTGCTTCAGCGCGCGCAGCGTTTTCTCCACGGTCTGCAATTTCTCCGGCATCGGGATTTTGACTTTCGGGTTGGCGAGGAAGCCGTCGGGCTTGGCGAGATTCGTGATGGCGGTCTGCACGCCTTTGCCGAGCGCCTGCTTCAAGGCTTCGGCAACTTGGTCCTGTGAAAGTCCGGCGAGCGAAGGGAGCGCGGCACTGGTGGCGCTGGTGGAATTAGTTTTCGGTTTCAGGAAATCCAGCAGCGCGGCCTGCGTGGAACCGGCGGCAACGAGAACAGCGAGAAGCGCGAGGTGTTTCATGGGCGAGACGGTAGCGGGGGCGAATTGGGGAGTCAAAGTGCGTGCGGCTTCATTTGGACGAGGGAAAAGCGGCGCTAAAGCGACCGCACTCCAAACGCTCCGCGAGTGATGAGGCGTTGGATGCTGCGCGCCAGCGTCTGGAGTGCGGTCGCTTTAGC
>JANNGC010000516.1:0-1710 GCA_031380445.1 Pedosphaera sp. | reverse complement strand
ATTCTGCGCGCTCCGTTATTTTAATCTCAAACCGTTACACCACAATTTTCCCCCCCGCTCACCCTCTGCGTCTCTCCGCTAAAACAGCATCGCCATCCCCGAGTGGGAAAGCTGAAAGGCCGCAGCCCAGCCGCGCTCGCTTGAGCCTTCGTGTGGTGGTGAAACGCGGGCGAAGTTCGGGATGGTTCCGGCGCGGAACCTGGGAGCGCCGGCATCCTGGCCGGCGCGAAGGCGCGCTTGAATCGGAAACTCGCCGGCTGGAAGCCGGCGCTCCCAGGCGTGCCCGGCTTTCGCGGCCTCCTGTTTCAATCGCCCCGCCCATTCGCGCATTCGCGCCCGTCACGAAGCGGCGGCTTGACGGCCCTTTCCGCGTTGTGCATAGCTCTTGCTAGTGCGTTCGACAGTGGTCCAAGGATCCAAACCCAAAAGCTCTATGAAACTGACTGTGCTCCATAAAATTCTCCTCCCCCTCATCGCGCTTGCGCTCACGGCGACGTGCGCGCGGGCCACACCATACGCCTCGTCCATTACCAATTCGGGGACAGCCATCAGCTTCCGGCTGAATGAGTCCGCTGACTCGGTGAAAATTATTTCCAACGGCGGCGCGACCACGAACGACTTGGGCGCGCGCCCGTTCGGACTCACGGTCACGAACCTCGTCATCGTTGGCACCTTCTACGTCGAGGTGAACAAGGGGCCGACGCTCGGCTACCTGAGCGGCGTGACCAACCAGATCAGCGCGGACACGAACGTGTTGCTGCGCTTCACTTCGCCGCGCGGCGTGGCGGTGAACCGCAACCCGGCCTCGCCGTACTTCGGGCGTATCTACGTCTCGAACTCCGACACCGGCAGCGTGGCGGCGGCCGCGCCGTTCCCCTTGCGCAACCTGCCGCTCGGCGACGGCATCTACGCGTTGAACGGTGATTTCACCGACGCGCTCGGACAGGGCGCGGTGGCGCGCACGCTGGGTCTGGACTGGCGCAGCACGGCGGCGGATCAGGGCAACAAACCGTTCCGCGTCGAAGTGGGCGAGGACAACAATCTCTACATCTCCGACTACACCTCGCCGACGAACACGCCGCTCTCCGGCAATCTTTACGTGGGCGACCCGGACCTGGCGACGGGCACGAATGTGTTTGGTTTTGATCCGTTGAAGGCCGGTCGTTTCCCCAGTTCCGCCATTGTCAAAGGCTCGCTCGGCGGCGGCGATTTGAAAGTCTTCGGCATCTATCCTGACCTCGAATACGCCTATGACTTCTTCGGCTTTCCGGCGGTCTCGTTCAGCGTCATGCAGTCTTGGGACATCGGGGCCGGCCCGCTGCCTTCCACTGCCACGCCGGTGCGCGCCACCGACCTCCCGATCCTGATTGCGGACGTGCCGTCGGTGCTCTCGGACCTCGACATCGCGCCCGATGGAAAATACTTCATCATCCAGAACCGCAGCCAGGGACTGGAGTCCGGGCTGACCGTGGTGGACCCGGCACTGACGGCGGGCGGCGAGGCAGGTTTCCCGGACATCGTTTTTGACTCCAAGTTTTTCAGCATCAATTTCTTCAACGTCACGAACGACCTGCTCTTCCAGACCCGTGCGGTGAAAGTTTCTCCGGACAACAAAGTCGTGGCCCTCATCCGCGACGACAACCAAGTCTGGATCATCCCGCTGACCAATGGCTTGCCCGATCTCTCCAGCCGCATGTTGATGCCTTCGGG
>JANNGC010000485.1:0-3431 GCA_031380445.1 Pedosphaera sp. | reverse complement strand
AGCGCGGGCGCGCTGGTCACGGCTCCGGCGGGGTTGGAAATGATCACCGAGTAAAGTCCCGCGCGCCACGGCTGGACACTGGAGAGCGTGAGCGTGGCGGTGGTCGCGCCGCTGACGCCGGCGGTGCTGTTGTTGACGAGGTTCGTGCCGTTCGACCGCCACTGATATTTTAACGTGGGCGAGCCGATGGCTCCGACGGTGAAAGTTACTTTGGTTCCCGCATCCACATTTGTCCCGACAGGCTGCACGGCGATGACGGGCGCAGTCGGCGGACTGTTCGGCACGTAGCGCACTTCATCCAGCCATGCCGTGTCGAGGCCGTTGGTCTTGCTGCTGTTCTTCAAGTAGGTCCACTTCAACGTCTGCGGGCCGGAGGAGACGGTGAAAGTTTTCCACTGCCACGCGCTGCTACCGGTGATGCGCGATTTCTCGCTCGCGCCAATGTAGAACAGCAGCCGGTCGTTGCTCGGCTCAGAGGACACTTTCCACCAGAAGCCCACCACACCGGGACCGGTCACGGTGGTTTGGAGCGCAGTGGTCTGGCTGTGGGCAATCGCGCCGCTCTGCATCGCGTCCTCGCCGTCGTGCGTCACGGTGCTTTGCGGAAACCACGCGGGCGTGCCGGTCACGATCCACACGAGGTTCGCGGTATCGAGCGCGCCGGAGATTTCGGACCCGCCCGCGACGGGCAGCACGGTCAGACGCGCGACGCGGCTGGTCACGGAGTTGAGCGCGTTGGTGATGATGACATGAAATGCGCCCGCGTCGTTCGACGTGACGTTGTTCAATCCGAGCGTGGCTGCGGTCGCACCAGGCAGTGACACACCATCCTTGAACCATTGAAACGCCAGCGGAGCCGTGCCGCGCGCGACGACGCGGAGGCTGATGTTCGCGCCGGTGTTCACCGTCTGGTCCGCCGGCTGGGTGGTGATGGCGGCGGGCTGCGGAGCAGAACCATGCGCGGTGCGCAAATCATAGAAGACCACGCGCGAACCTTCCGAGGAATCGCCCACGTTGTCCTGCGGGTAGGAGCCGGCCTTGAAGTAGAAGGTCTGCTGCGCCCACGCGGCGTCGTTGGCGAGAATGTTCACCGAGGCGGACTGGCCGTTGACGGTCACGGTGACGACGCCGTCCACGAGTTGAATGCGGTAGCTGATGAGGTCGCCGAGGGCAAAGGGCGCGAGCGGAAAATACTGGTAGGTGGCGTCGGCGACGCGCTCGCGGACCTGCATGTTGAGCACGCCGTCAATGGCCTTGATGAGCACGAGTACGGGCGCGGAGCCGACGTAGCCGTGAATCTGCCCGATGACCGTGCGACCGGTGCTGGGAAGCTGGAGGATGCGGCACTGGCCGTCCAAGGTGTGGGTGCCTTGCGTCGTCCAGTTCACGCTGTTGTCGCCGGGGTCGAGCATTTCGCGCAACTCGGAGCGTGGATACGACGCGCCGGAATTGACGCCGCCATTGACCGGGCACCAGAAGTCCATCCCACCGTCGGCAGCCGTCTTGAACCAAAGCGCGTTGGTGTAGCCGGCGGAAAGCCGTGCGGGAGAAATGAGCGACACACCAGAATCGGGCTGCGTGAGATACCAGTGCGAGAGGTCAAAGTTGCCGCTGGGCGGCAGCGCGGGATCAAGCGCGGCAACGCGAAAAGTTCCGAAGAAAACCAGCCACGCGGCGGCCAGCGCGCGCGGGGAGCAGCACGAGTTTTTCATAGCGACGATCTGATTGAGTCTGATTGGGTTCGGGTGAAGGAACCGCCGGGATAATCGCGCTGCGCCCGCTGGATTCAACCCATGATTTCAGCCGCCGCGTCCGTAACGCCGGCTTTCCAGCCGGCAAGTTGGGAGACTTTCCAGTCTCCCGCAGGTGGCCGTCACTCGACATCCGCATCCGATTTTTCTGCGGCGCATTCGCTCGGTCCAGACGTCCAGATGCGCCCCCGAGTAAAACGACCCGTAGCCACCCGTCATTTCACCAACCCCTTCCACACAAACACCGCGTAGGCCGCGATGAAGACCGCGCCCATGAAACGCGGCAGCCGCCCCAGCACCGCCACGAACAGGAAATGGACCGCGACCGCGCCGAGCAACACCCACATGCTGAGCTGGAAAAAATCCGGCATGGCAATCGGTCGGAAAATCGCAAACACCCCGAGGCAGAGCGGGAGGCAGATGTGGCCGTCGCCCACCTGCGAGCTGTAGACGACCTCGGCGCGGCGCGTGGCTCCGTAGTAGAGGGCGAGCATGGCGTTCGGCACCACCATGAGCCAACCGCTCACCCAGCCAAGATGTTGCGCGACAAATCCGCTGCGCAGTCCCCGCACCCAGCTCACGAGAAAATCCGTGCTGACATAAACCGCATACGCGCCCACGAGCAGCAGCGCGAGGTCCACGACGAAGAGGAAGCCGAAGAGATTCTTCTGCGGCCCGCTTTTCTTCAGCACCTCGATGACGTGAACGGCCTGCCAGAAAAGAAAGGTTCCCACCAGCACGAGACCGTCGGTGAAGTCCAGCGTGCCGTCGCGCCCGAGCGCCCACGTCACGCCGGTGAAGAAGCCGGCGGCGATCATCGTGAGCAGCAGCGAGAGGCGGTTCACGCGCTGCGAGTCGTCGCCGCTGGATTTGCCTTTCGCCGGCTTCTTGGATTTTTCCGACGTGAGCGACAGGCCCCAGAACAGCGCGGGCAGCCCGATGAGCAACGTGAGGTTCGTGATGTTGTTCACGAGGCTGTTGATCATCACCTCCCGGCTGTCGCCGCCCGCGCGCCCGAGCACGAAGGCGAAGACGAGATTGCCCAGCCCCGAGCAATACGGCATCACGAGCGTGCCGAGTACCGTGCCTTCCAGTCCGGCGTCGCTCATGGATTCCAGCCGCCAGATCATCAGAAACGATGCGGCTAGGAAAATGCCCACGCAAACCCACGGGGCCTGCGGGCCGAAGCTCTGAATCCAACGAATGACGGTGTCGTGCAACGGCGGAAGTAAATCAGCGGGCCGGGTCGCAGTGAAACAGGAATCCGCGCGCGACCGTTTCGCCCCGTTCGGCGGTTGTAAAATGCCGGCCGATAATTGATTTCGTTTTGAACAGGAAGCAACGGGCCATGTCCCAACTCGCATGAAATGTTTCCGAGTTTCGGTGCCGTGGCCCACAGGCCTGAATCTGTTGACCGCCACGCGCGTGGTGAAGCGCGCGCAGGCTTTTCCCTGCCGCATACTCATCAAATGCGGCGGCAAGCTGGCGGATGCGCGTAGCATTCTGAGCATCCTCCTGCTCACGGCCGCGATGGGCGCGGCGCTGGAGGTCGAGGCCAGCGGTGAGGGTGAGGCGGACGCTGCGTCCGCCATCGCGCAGATTTTTTCGGCGAATGACGACGGCGGTGCGGACGAGGGGCAGAAGCCGGAGTGAGACGGGTTGCGGAGCGCCGATTTCCAA
>JANNGC010000474.1:0-3187 GCA_031380445.1 Pedosphaera sp. | reverse complement strand
AGCGCGGCCTTCAGGCCGCTTCACCGTGCTGAGTTCGAGCGGGCCGAAATAATTCAAAGCCGTTGACTGGTGAACATTGAAGTGGCCTAAAGGCCGCGCTCCTTCGCGCACTTCCGGCACCGGGTCATGTCCGCACGATCCCCACGGCTGACATTTACAAATTCGTTTCGCCGTCAGCCAGCCGCCGCGCCCGACGCCGTGGCGTGCGATGGCTTCGCGCGCATATTCCGAACAGGTAGGATGAAACCGGCAGCCGCCGAAGGGGCCGATGAGCGTGTGCAGCACCGGGGACACCACGCATTGGTAAATACGCAGCGCGCCCGTCGCGATCCATTGGGCGAGGTTCATTCTTCTTTGAGCAGCTTGGCGCGACGCAAGGCCGTCAGGTAGTCGCGCTCCACGTCCGCAAAAGCTTTTCCCACAATCGAGTTCCGCGCGACCAACACAAGTTCCGCCGAGTACGCAAGCTGATGCTGATGCAGTCGAAAGGCCTCGCGCAACAAACGGCGCGCGCGCGTCCGCACCACGGCGGAGCCAATTTTCTTGCTGGTGATGACGCCGAGACGGGTGGTGGCCCCGGGGCGTTCCATCCAGTTCAAGGCCAGAGAACCCACGGCGAGGCGCTGCCCCTGGTTCTTGGCGCGCTGAAAATCCCGGGTCTGCTGGATGCGCTGCGTCCGGCGCAGGCGCAGCGGACGGGCCGGCGCGGTCATAACGAGAAGGGCGGCTAGGTGCCGACCGGCGTGAGGCGTTTGCGGCCCGTGCGGCGGCGGTTCTTCAAGATGGCACGACCGCTCTTCGTCGCGTTCCGGCTGCGGAAGCCGTGCTGACGTTGGCGACGAATTTTCGATGGCTGATACTGGCGTTTCATATTCAATGGCCGCTGCGCGGCGTCCCCTCCGTGAACCGTCCCGGAAAAGGGGCCAAACCTTAGCAATGAAGGTCGGGGTGTCAACGGGAGAAACTTGAATTTACCGCCCGTCCCGGCGCACAGGTTTTCAACCCGCAGCAACGTGCGATGGTGGGAGGCATGCTTCCCAGACGGATCTGCCCGCGCCTGCCGCCCGCGCTCCACCCGCGTCTTGCTCGCGCGCGATTGCCGCCGCATCTTCCGGCCATGAACAAACGGTTTTCCTTGATGCTCACTGGCGGGTGCCTCGCGCTCGTGCTCTGCGGTTGCAGCAGCATGGTGTATTCGGCTTACGAAAAAGTGGGCGTGTATAAACGCGACCTGCTGAAAAAGCGCGTTGTCGCCGCGCGTGACGAGCAAAAGGAGGCGGGCGCGCAGTTTCAGGACGCGCTCACGAAATTGCGCGCGATGTATGGCGGCACCGGCAGCAATCTCGAAAAATCTTACGACCAACTCCAAGGCGAATACACCGACGCGGCGGCGCGCGCCGATTCCGTGCGCAAGCGCGTGCGCGACGTGGAGACGGTGGCCGCGGACCTGTTCAAGGAATGGGAGAAGGAGATTGATGAAATCCAGACCGAGTCCATGCGCGCGACCAGCCGCGACCAGTTGCGCCAGACGCGCACGCGCTACAATGAAATGCACACCGCGCTCAAGCGCGCCGAGGAAAGCATGGCCCCCGTGCTGGTGAAACTGAAGGATCACGTCCTGTTCCTGAAGCACAACCTGAACGCGCAGGCCATCGCGTCGCTCAAGGGCGAGGCCGTGTCCATCCAGACCGAGATCGGGAGGCTGATCGAGGACATGAACAAGTCCATCCAGCGCGCGGACGAGTTCATCAAGCAGATGCCTTGAGCGATTCGCAACCGGCGGGAGGGTGCGACTGGTCACCCGCACCATTCAAATCTGGAGGAGCGATATGGACGGCGGTGGCCAGCGGAGCGCAACACCGCTTTCGCACGCGGTATGATCACCGCAGGGCGTGACGCCCTCGCGCGCTCGACAGCGTCGTCGCTCTGCCAGCGCGGTCCATTGGGCATAGGGCGAAGGGCCGCGCCGCAGCCGAAAATTATTTCGCGGGCAAACCTTTGGCTGCATTCACTCTCCGAATCAGCTTGGCCAACAATACTTTTTGCTCGGTTGTTGCAGTGAATGGGAACAATTCTGCCGGGTCGCTGAATTGATTGCTGCCGCTTGCGGACGCGGTCGCCAGCGCCTTACCCGCGGACCGTCTTGAAGTAATCCAGACAACGCTTCGCCGTCTCCATCTGCGAGAAGCGGCTGCCTTCCTGCTCGATGAGGTAGTGCTCCACGCCACCGACGGCCTCGGCGAGTTCGAGCAACTCCTTCCACTTCCCGATGCCTTCGCCGAGCAACACCCGGTATTTCTTCTGCGGGTCGTCCGACCAGTCCTTGAGATGATACGTCTTGATGCGCCCGGCGTTCGCCTTGATGAAGGCCAGCGGATCGGCACCCGCCGCGAGACACGTCGCCACGTCGAGTTGAAAGGCGACTTCCTTCGGCGTGTTCCCGGTCAGGATGTCAATCGGCCGCGTCCCGTCCACCGGCCGGAAATCCACGTCCCAGTTGTGATAGCCGCAACCGAGGTTCGCCGCCTTCAGCTTCGGCGCGGCCTTGGTCAAGACCTCCGCCGTGCGTCGCCAGCCGTCGAGATTCGCCTGCGGCTCCGCGTGCGCCATGACGACGTAACGGCTGCCGATCAGATGATTCAACTCGATGACATGCGGCAGATGTTCATCCGCGAAATGCTTTTTATCCGTGTGCAGGGAATAGCAGCGCAACCCGAGGTCATCCATCTGCTGCCGCACCTCCTTTGCGCGCGCCGTCGTCCAGTCGAAATACGGCGACCAGAACTCCACGCACTCGTAGCCCATCTCGCGCAGCCCCTTCAGCGTCCCCATCAAGTCGCGCTTCACCTCATCGCGCACGGAATACATCTGGAGGCCGATGGGTATCTTCCTGCGCGCCGCCGGCTCGGCGGCCAGCGCGCCGGGCACCAGCGAAGTCGCTCCCAGCGCGGCGAGAAACGACCGTCGGGAAACAGCGTGCGTGTTCATGGTGATGAATGGGACAATGTGTTTGCGCCCCGGATGCTCACAAGCAGAAAGCGGGAGATGGTGGAAAGGTTGTACGTGAACAGGAGCGCGGCGTTCAGAGCCCGTGTGGAAAACAAACGTCCCGGCGGACGACGGCGGGTTGGGGGATGGCCACCGGACTGGGGAGCACGGTTCCAAGCACCGCCTACTTCGGACCACC
>JANNGC010000461.1:0-8793 GCA_031380445.1 Pedosphaera sp. | reverse complement strand
CACGCGGTCGCACACGTCCTCTACGTCGCTCAACAAGTGGCTGCTGAGAATCACCGTCTTGCCGCGACGGGCCAGCGCCACGATGAGGTCTTTCACTTCGCGGCAACCGATGGGATCGAGTCCCGCCGTCGGCTCGTCGAGAATCACGAGGTCGGGATCGTTGATGAGCGCCTGCGCCAGGCCGATGCGGCGCTGCATGCCCTTCGAGAATTCGCCCACGGCCCGCGTGCGCGCGCCGGTCAGGCCCACCATGTCGAGCAACTGTTCCGAGCGCCGCGCGCGTTCCTCCTTCGGCAGCGTGAAGAGGTTGCCAAAGAAATCCAGCGTCTCGCGCGAGTCGAGGTAGCGATACAAATACGACTCCTCCGGCAGGTAGCCGATGCGCGCCTTCGTTTTCACGTCGCGCGGCGAGCGGCCAAACACCTCGATCACGCCCTTCGTCGGATGCAGCAGACCGAGCAGCATCTTGATCGTCGTGGACTTGCCGGAACCGTTCGGTCCGAGCAGCCCGAAGACCTCACCGCGCCGCACCTCGAAGTCCACGCCATCCACCGCCCGCGCTTTGGGCCGGCCCCAGAAATCCTTGAAGACTTTTGTCAGCCCGCGCACGGCGATGACGGTCTCCGTGGAGTGCGGAGTGCGGAGTGCGGAGTGTTCAGGTGCGAGGGTCATGGTTGGGGGTGAAAAGAGTTCGTTGATCTCACAAATTCGCCAGCGCGGCGCGTGCGCCGTCGTTCAGAGTCCGACCATCGTTGGTGATTTTCACGGCTCAAAGTTTCACTGGCACCTCTGTTCGTTGCAAGCCGGGCGATTCGATTATGAGATGCGAGGGAAACAGTTTTATTCCCAGCCCTGAAAAATTTCGCAACCGGCGTCTCACTGTCACCGCGCGAAGAGCCGCTCGAATTGGAAAATCAGTTCCAGCCCGGTCACGAACAGGAAGGCGAAGACCACGCGCATGAAGTTCTTTTCGGAGATGCGTTTGTTCATCCATATACCCAACCACACACCAAGCGGCACGAGCGGAAAAAAAATCGCGCTGGCGATCAGCGTCTCGCGGGTGATGAGTGCTCGAGTGGCGAAAACGGGCAGGTTGATCTGTGTCTGGTCAATGCAGAAGAAGGGCATCTTGAGCCAGTTCACGAAGGTGAAAATGAGGACGTTGGTGGCGACGAAGGTTTCCTTCGGCAATCGTTGCGGAATGAGGAACATGCTCATGATCGGGCCGGCCCCGTGGGCGAAGGTCGAGGTGATGCCGGTGGCGAGGCCGATGGGGACGCCGACTTGGTGGTTCGGCGAGAACGCGCCTTCCGCGCGGAAGATTTTGTCCTTCACGAGCTGGAAGAGCACAAAGGTGACAGCGATGCAGCCGATGGCGACGTTCAGTTCGCGATGCGAGAAGCGTCCGATGAGTTGCACGCCGATCACGATGCCGACGATGACGCCGGGGAGGACGAACTTCAGATTTTCCGCGCGCCATTTGCCCCAGTAGTTCCAGAGCGAGAAGGCGTCGCCCGCGCAGAGCAGCGGCAGGATGATGCCGATGGCGTCCTTCGAGCCGAAGGTGAGCACAGCCAGCGGCGTGGTGAGAAGGCCGAGTCCGCCACCGAAGCCGGCCTTCGAGATGCCGATGAAGAGCACGGCGATGATGGCGAAGAAAAGTTTCGGCGAAAGTTCCGGCACGGGCGCGGATGAAACACGGCGGGCGGGGAAACACCAAGCTCCAAGATGCGGCGGAGCGCGGGCTTTCCAGCCCGCAGCAAGCTGCCGAGTGAGGAGGTTTTGGAATTATTACCACGCTCGCGATGACGTGGCTGGCTGCGGACTGGAAAGTCCGCGCTCCGTTCAGGCGGGCTTGACCAAATCCTTGCGCGGGAAGAGCGGGGCCGGCTCGCCGATGGTGTGGCCGGGCTTCAGTCCGCCCCACGCCGTCGCGGTGAAACTCTCCGACAGCGTGCCGAGACCGAGTTGTTCGTAGATGCGCGCGGACGTGGCCGGGAGAAACGGTGCAAGCAGCACGGCGAGCACGCGGCAGACTTCGCAGAGGTTGTAGAGCACCTCGTCGAGGCGCGCGGCTTGCGCGGGGTCTTTCGCGAGTTTGAACGGCTCGGTCTGTTGCACGTATTGGTTCGTGCGAATGACCAGCGCCCAGATGTCGGTGAGCGCGGTTTGCAATTCGTTCGAGCGGTAATCAGCCTCGGCCTTTTTCACCGTCTCGTCCGTCGCAGATTTCAATTCGTCGGACACCGCACCGAGCACGCCGCTGCGATACTTCTTCAGCATGGAGAGCGAGCGGTTCACGAGATTGCCGAGGCCGTTGGCCAATTCTGACTGGTAGCGCGCGGCGAAACCGCCGTCGGTCCAGTTGCCGTCGGGGCCGATGTCGAGTTCGCGCAGGACATAGAAACGGAAGGCGTCCACGCCCCACTCATCAATGACCGCGATGGGGTCCACGATGTTGCCGGTGCTCTTGCTGATCTTCGCGCCGTCCTTCTGCCACCAGCCGTGGACGAGCAGTTGCTTCGGCAGCGGCAGCCCGGCGGCCTTGAGCATGATGGGCCAATAGACGGCGTGGAACTTCACGATGTCCTTGCCGAGGACGTGCAGGTCAGCGGGCCACAGGGTTTGTGGAGAGTTGAGGGTTGAGGGTTGAGAGCCGGAGGCGGCGAGCACGGCGGCGTCGCCGTGGGCGGCGGGGACGGTGATGTAGTTCACCAGCGCGTCGAACCAGACGTAGGTGACGTAGGCGGGATCGAACGGGAGCGGGATGCCCCAGTTCAGGCGCGCGGCGGGGCGCGTGATGCAGAGGTTTTCGAGCGTGTTGTTTTTCAGGAAGCCGAGCACTTCGTTGCGGCGATACGCCGGCCGGATGAAGCCGGGATTCTGCTCGATGTAATCAATGAGCCACGCCTGATGCGCGCCGAGCTTGAAGTACCAGTTCTCCTCTTTGAGCCGGATGACTTCGCCCCACGACGGATCGAAGGTGCCGTCGGGTAACTGATCTTTTTCGGTGAGGAACGTCTCTTCTTTTACCGAGAAGAAGCCCTCGTAGCCGGCTTTGTAGAAATGGCCCTCGGCGTTCAGCTTCGTGAGCAGCGCTTGCACGACCTGTTTGTGGCGCGCGTCGGTGGTGCGGACGAAATCATCATTCGTGAGACCGATGCGGGCGGCGAAAGACTTCCAGCTCACGGCCAGTTCATCGCAGTAGGCTTGCGGCGTTTTGCCCGCCGCCTGCGCGGCCTGCTGCACCTTCTGCCCGTGCTCATCGAGGCCGGTGAGGAAGAAAACTTTTTCGCCAAGCATCCGCCGGGAACGCGCGATGACATCGGCAATAACCTTCTCGTAGGCGTGGCCGAGGTGCGGCTGGCCGTTCACGTAGTCAATCGCGGTCGTGATATAGAATGGTTTGTCCATTGGGCGCGCGGACTGTGGCGGATGGGTGCGGGGTTGGCAAATGGGGAGTAGGCGGCGAGATGAGATGGCGGCAAGTGTGGTGGACGTGGTCGCGCGGCGGGGATTCTTAGTGGGGCAGGCGTCTCGCCTGCTTCAGTCCGATGGCCGTCCCGGCTGTCGGACAGAAACACCAGCCGGGACGTCCAGTGGACGCAGGGCAGCCAGGAGGCCCACTACGGGGCGGAATTCTCGCAGCGCGAGAAGTTCCACCCACTCAATCCTTCTTCTTCACCTCGGCGAGACGCTGGCGGATGGTCTGGGCCTCGGCGGAACCAGCGGGGGCATATTTCAAATACTGCGTGTAGTGATCCTTCGCGGCCTTCCAGTCCTGCTTCTGGTAGGCGATTTCGCCGAGTCCATAATAGACGCGGAAGTCGGTGCTGGTGAAGCGGGCGAGCAGTTCCTGGTAATCGCGTCCGGCCGGGTCGTATTGCTTGCTTTGGAGATGGGCGATGGCGCGGTTGAGCAGCGCGGCGCTGTTGTCCTTCTGGAGCTTGAGCACCTCAGTGAACTCAGCGACGGCTCCGGCGTGGTCGCCCACGAACATGAGCAGGTTGCCGTGATTGAAACGGGCCGAGGGATTCTGCGGCTGGCGTTGAATCTGCCCGGCGATGACGCGCAGCGCGTTGGTCAGCGGCGCGCCCGCCTGGGCGTCGCCTGCCGCGCGCAGTTTCAACGATTGCGACACGTAAAGCTGGGACAGGACGTTGTAGGCGTAATCCTGCTCGGGAAATTTCCGCACGGTGGCACTAAGAATTTTTTCAGCGGCGGAAAAATTGCCCTGCTCATACTCCGCAAACGCGGCGATGCGCTCGATTTCGATCTGCAAGCCCGGCTCGGCGTTCGCGGCGCGGGCGCGCAGCGGGGCGATTTGCCCGAGGGCGAGCGCGGGCCGGCCCGCTAACAGTTCGACGTTGGCACGGGCCGCGAGATAAATCACTTCGTCCGGCGCGTAATATAGCGCACGCGCGATCATGTGGGCGGACTCGCGGTGCAGCCCGGCCAGGACGTACGTGTTCGCGAACTCCATGCAGAAATCCGGCACGTCAATCGGGCCGCACAGGGAAAGAAGGTTGTCGAGGCCGCGATACGCCGAAAGTTTTTCCTCGGCGGTCTTGCTCAGCTTGGGCAGGCGTTTGCGCCCGTCGCGCCAGAGGATGCCGGCCTCCTGGTTGATGAGGGCGGCGGCGTTGTCAGGATTCAGCGCCAAGGCTTCCTTGAAAAATTTTGCCGCCTCGTCGAAGCGCCCGGCGCGCTGCAACTCCACGCCCCACCAGTTCAATGCGCGCGACCAATACGCGCCCACGTAGGCCGCGTTGTTGTTGAAGCGTTCGGCGGTCTCGGTCGGGATGGTGGCCTGGAGCGGCGGCCAGGATTTGACCGCGAGTTCGTTCCACGATTTTTCCTGCGCGCTGATCAGGGCCGCACTCGGGACGGGACGTTCGCCGGAGACAGTCGTCAGCGGCTTCATCGCGTAAACATGTCCGCGCGGTTCGAGGTAATGCGTCTCGAAGTAGTAGCCGAAGCTTGGATGCAGATAGACCAACTCGCCGGTCTTGGCGAAGTCGGTGAAGGTTTTGAGCAGTTGCGTGGGGTTGATGGCGATGTAGCCCTTTTCGATTTCCAATTTCGGCCAGCGGTCGCCGTGGCGGCGGCGCAGATGGGCTTGATAAGCCGGGTTCGGCAGTGACGCCGTCTCGAGCAAAATATGTTTCGCGCGCGCTTCGCTCCCGAGCACGGCGGCCAAGGCGTAGAGCCGGGTGGGATCGTCGCTCAGGACCAGCGCGGGTTTTTCCGGCAGCGATTGCGCCAGCGCGGTCGCGTACTCATGCAGCGTGGGCGCAGTGGCCGCGCGGATTTTCGGATAAGTGCGCGTGGCCAGCAGCCCGGTGGCGAAGAGCGCGCCACCCAGAACCACGGCGGTGACGGCGTAATTGACCACGGGCGGCACGCCGGAGCGACGCCGGGATTTCACCGGCCCGCCGCTGAACACCAGCAGAAAAAATCCGCTGAAGTAACCGATGCTCAACGCGCCGAGAAAGTAGCACGGGAGGTACGCCAGCCCGAGTCCGAACTCGCGCGGCGCGGCGGGCGGGTCAAACGCGATGTACACGCAGAAGCCCAGCAGCACCGCGTGCAGAATCTGCCCGAAGATGTTCGTGAAGGCGCTGCCCACCGGGCTGGTGTCGCCGAAGCTGCTCGGCCAGCGGAGGCCCGCGAGCAACAGCGGCAGCAGCGCATACAGACCAATCCATGCGGCCCGCCAGCGCGGAAAGCCGGTCAGGAATTGTTTCTGATAAAGCAGGTTCGTTTTCAGCGCGTGCCAGAAGGTGAGCGACTCCCCTTCCCCGCCCAGTTGCACGAGCGGCAGCAGCAGATAAAACGACAGCCCGGCCAGCCCGAGCAGGAAGCTGCGGACGAGAAAATTAAACCGGAAGAAGCGCAGCCCCTTGATCCAGACCAGCGCGATCAGCACCGCCGGAAAGAAGGCGATCATCGCAAAATTATTCGTGATGGCCAGGCCATAGACGAAGGCCAGCTTGTTCAGCCACGCGTCGCGCTCGTCCACGCGGTACTCCAGCAGGCAGCGCACGCAGTAGGCGAAGAGCAGGAGGTCCACGGCCTCGCCCATGTTGATGATGGCGTGCTCCCAGAAGGTGCGTTGCAGTCCGCAAATCAGCACCGCAAAGACGACCGGCAGCCACGCGAGGCGGAGGTTCAGGAACGAGTCTTCGCCCGTGAGCTTGTCGCGCTGGAGCTGCGTGCGGTCGTGCGGCAACAAGGCCACGCAGCGGGCGAGCAGCGCCAGGCTCAACGCGGCACAGAGGGCGGAGATGAAATTGAGTCCGACCAACTGCCACCCGCCGGGCAGCAGCCGCACCGGCAGCGTGGCCAGCCAGTTCAACGGCTGGATGTAAGTGCCATGCCAGTCCAGGCCCGTCGCGCGCGCGAACGGGGCCACGCTCTGCACGGTGATCACCGTGTCGAGCGTGACGAGATAGACGAGCAACATGACCGCCGCCACGATCCAGGGCAGGATCGAGCGGACAAAACTGCGCGGTGGCGTTGTTTCCATTGTGTCTGGGTGAGCGGGAGTTGACGACATGGGCAAGGGTTTTGGCAAGCGGGTTTAGTCGAGCGGCGCGGAATCAATGGCGCGCAGCCGCACATCCGCCACGCACTCGACGTGCTGCGTCTGCGGAAACATGTCCAGCGGGGTTACGCTCACGAGTTCAAAGACACCGTCCGCGCACAAAAGGTTCAAATCTCGCGCCAGCGTCGCCGGATGGCAGGACACGTAAATGATTTGGCGCGGGCGAACTTCGAGGAGTTGCTCAATCGCGCTCTTCGGCACGCCCGCGCGCGGCGGGTCGAGGATGATGCTCGTCTCGCCGGCGGGAAATTTCTGCAACAGGCCGGGCAGCAACTCCTGCGCGTCGCCCAGCACAAACTCGCCGTTCGTCCGCTGATGCCGGACCAGATTGTTCTTCGCCGCCTTGATGGCCGGCTTGTCAATCTCCACGCCCACGAACTTCTCCACCGCGTCCCCGTGCGAGATGCCGAAGAAGCCCACGCCGCAATGCACGTCCACGTGATTCTTCGCCCCGCCCGCGACCAAAGCCGCGCGCGCCGCCTCGACCAGCTTCGGCAGCAGGAAGAAATTATTCTGGAAGAACGAATCGTTCGGCACATCCCAGTCCTCCGGCGGGATGCGGAGCGCGACCTTGATGCCGCCTTTCGGCGGCGGGTTCTCCCACACGCGCGTGATCTCCGCGTTCAAGGCCGGCTCGGCGATGGGGCACGTCTTCACGTCCACGACCAGTCCGCAGTCCCAGCGCAAGTAGCCAATGTTCAGCCGCTGCTCCGGCTTGTTCCACTGCGAGCGGATCATGATGCGGTTCCGGTAGCCGTACGGCTGCGGACAGCCCACGACCGGGCGCACCACCTCGCGCGGAAACTTGCCGATGCGCTCGAAGAGATCCGCGACCTGCTTGTGCTTGAGCGCGAGTTGCGTGGGATAATTCAGATGCTGATACTGGCACCCGCCGCAAAACCCAAACACCGCGCACTCGGGCGTGACGCGCTCCGCCGACGGCGTGATAACGCGGGCGATTTTCCCGCGCGCGAAATTCTTCTTCGCTTCAGTGATTTCCACTTCCACCTCTTCGCCGACCATGGTGAAGGGGACAAACACGACGAGTTCGCCATGCTTGCCCACGCCATCGCCGCCGAAGGCGACATCATGAATCCGCACCGTGACCCGCTGTCCGGGCGCAATAGAAGTAGTTGTTTCTGCTGACATCAGGCGCGCAGTGGTATCCGCCACACGCCAAATGTCAACGAGCCGTCAGCGGCGCAGGTTCCACGTTTCGTTCTCGTACTGCTCGCGGCGCAACTGCGCGATGCGCTCGTGAGGAATTTCCGCAGACGAATTGCTCGCGCTCCAAGCGGTGGCCAGCGCGGCGCGAATTTGACCGGGCGTGGTGGGAATGTTCCGCACGAACTCGGTATGGCCGCGACTGGCGCGGTAGTCGGGCTGCGCGCTGGGAAAATTCAGCAATGCCTCGATAAGCGAAAGATCAAAGCCGTGGAGAATCGTGCCGTGGAAGACGAGCGCGCGGCGGCGGCGACGCTGGGCGTTGCCGGAGAATTTCAGCCAGGGCGAACTCTCCGTTTCGCGGAACGCCAGATCGGTGTGGCCTTGCACGGAGACTTCCAGGCCGAGCAGTGACGCGAGCGCGGCGCGGTGGCGTTCCATGATGAACTGGTTCGTAGCGGTAACGCTGGCGAGCGGGCCGCTCTCGTCCCAGCGCAGCGTGAGGTTGTAGTTCAGGCAGCCCGGCCCCTGCACCACGGTGCCTCCACCGCTGCATCGGCGCAGGATGGGTACGCCGCGCCGCTGGCATTCCTCCACGTTCACTTCGCTGGCGATGCGGTTGCCGTAGCCGACGACGACGAACGGCACAGGCGATTCCCAGAAGCGCAGCGTCTCCTCGCCGCTCTCCTCGCACACGTCGAGCAACGCTTCGTCGCACGCGAGATTTTCGGCGGGCGTGGGGAAGGTGTGGTCGAGGAGTTTCATCAGGGAGAAAGTTTCCCGGCGGCATGTGGAAAAGCGGCGCTAAAGCGCCCGCACTCCAAACGCTGGCGCGCAGCACCAAGCGCCTGATCATGCGCGGAGCGTTTGGAGTGCGGTCGCTTTAGCGCCGCTTTCTGAGGGCCAATGACTACAGACGTTGCTTTCACTTCTGGCGCGAGCGTAGGGAGCGACTTTATGCTCGGCAACAGTGCGCGGGAAAAAAGTCCAAAATAGGAGCGCGGCTCTCCAGAGCCGCAGCA
>JANNGC010000434.1:0-1666 GCA_031380445.1 Pedosphaera sp. | reverse complement strand
CAGCCGTCCCGGCTGCCTTAGTCCGGCGGGCGTCTCGCCTGTCGGATCAACACCAGCCGGGACGGCCAGTGGACTGAGGCAGCCGGGACGGCCGCCCCACGACCCCAGCTTCTCGAAACTTTCCTCGATGAAGGTCGTGTTCTGGATGCGCGCCAGTTTCGCGTAGAGACCATTGGCGGCGAACAGTTCATCATGCGTGCCGCGCTCGATGATTTCCCCGGCGCGCAGGACGAGAATCTGATCCGCGCGGCGAATGGTGCTCAGACGGTGCGCGCTGACAAAGCTCGTGCGGTGCGCCATCAGGCGTTCGAGCGCCTCCTGAATCAGCTTCTCCGTCGCGGTGTCCACGCTCGCCGTTGCTTCGTCGAGGATGATGATCGGCGTGTTCTTCAACAGTGCGCGGGCGATGCTGACGCGCTGCTTCTCGCCCACGCTCAGTTTCACACCGCGCTCGCCGACGCGTGAATCGTAGCCTTCCGACAGGCGCGTGATGAACTCATGGCAATTCGCGGCGCGCGCGGCGGCAAACAGCTCCGCCTCCGTCGCGTCGAGTTTTCCGTAGAGAATGTTTTCCCGCACCGTGCCGTTGAAGAGAAACGGCTCCTGGCTGACGACGCTGATTTGTGCGCGCAAGGAATCGAGCGTGAGGCGGCTCGTGTCGAGACCGTCGAGAAGGATGCGCCCGCCGGTCGCTTCGTAGAAGGCGGGCAGCAAATTCACGAGCGTGGATTTCCCTGCGCCGGTCGGGCCGACCAGCGCGATCATTTCGCCGGGCCGCGCGTGCAGGGAAATATTCTTCAGCACCACGCGGTCTTCGGAGTAGGCGAAGGAGACGTTCTCGAACAGCACTTCACCGCGAATGCCGCCGGCCAAAGTTTCCGTGCGCCGCACGTTGCTCGTCTCCGTTTCAAAATCCAGAATGTCGAACACGCGCTCGCCCGCCGCGCGCGCGGATTGCAGCATCTGGTTCAGTCCGTGCAACCGCGTGATCGGTTCGTAGAACATGCCAAGAAAAAGGAGGAAGGCGGTGAGTTCGCCAATCTTCATCCCGCCCGCGATTACCGCCTTCGCGCCAAACCACAGCACCAGTCCGGTGCCGAAGGTGGCGGCGAAAGCCATCGCGGGCGAGTAGTTCGCCCACGCGCGCATGACGAGCAGCGTGCCGCGCCGCAGGCCGTCGGCGCGCTCGGCGAAACGTCCGTCCTCGTGCTGCTCGCGTCCGAAAGATTTGATCTGTCGCACGCCCTGGAGGTTGTCCATGAGCAGCGCGTTCATGGCGCTGGCCGCCTCGCGTTGCGCTCGGTAGCGCCGGTGCGCCGTGCTGGTGTACCAATACACGCCGACGGCGAGAATCGGCATCGGCACCAGTGCCAGCGCGGTGAGGGATGGATTCATGTGCAGCAGGAACGCCATCACGCCGAACAGTTGCAGAATGGCAATCGTCCCCGCCTCCGTGCCGTCAATGAGCAGTCGCTCGACGGAGTTCACGTCCTCCAGCACGCGCGTCATCAGGTCGCCAGACGAACGCTGATCAAAGTAGTTCACCGGCAGGCGCTGAAGCTTGCCGTACACTTCGCGGCGCATGTCGTAGATCACATTCTGTTCGAAAGTGTTGTTCAGCCGGAGGCGCAGACTGTTGAACACTTCGCGTAGGAAAAATGCCCCG
>JANNGC010000743.1:0-4095 GCA_031380445.1 Pedosphaera sp. | reverse complement strand
GAAGCCGCAGACCATCGTGGTGGTGGCGTCGGGTTGGAGGCGCGCGGGGATTTTGCCGAGGCCGAACTCGCCGGGGTGCAGCACCAGCTCCTGCGTGAGCGGCCCGTGCCACTGGCGGAGGAGCGGGGCGAGTTTGCTGGTGACGGAGTTCATGTGGGGAAAGGGATTGGCCGCGAAACAACCCAAAGAGCGCAAATAAATTTTCCCTCTCTGCGTCCTTTGCGTTATTCCGCGGCTAATGGATTGGTGGCTTCCAAGTTCACGTCGGCAGCCCTCCCGGCATTTTCGGCGCGGCCACCGTGGTGAAGAACAGGAAGCGTTCGAGTAACTCGCCCGTGAGCAGCAGCGTGAACGCGGCGATGGCGATCAGCCTAGGCGCGGGCACGAAGTGCATGGTGAGCAACAACGGCAGGCCGAGGCCGCCCAGCATGGCGCAAGCGAGTCGCAGCATGGTGACGTGTTGAAATCTCCCGGTGACGAGCAGCGCGGTTTTCTTGAGCGGCGTGAGTTCGCGGTTCGTGCCGTGACGCAGCACAGAGATTTCGCCCGCTAGTTTCAACAACGTGGCGACGATTACGATGACCGGCAGCGCAGGTGATGATTGGAAAATCGCCACGCCCGCCGCGCCGAGAATGACGCTGGTGGCGAAGAACAGCAGCACGCTGCGCCGCCAGTGCCAGAGCGGACGGTGGGTGTCGTGATATATCATGGCCGAACAGAACACGCCGAGCAGGCCGACGATGGGAGCGCCGGTCTCCAGACCGGCGCGAAGGAAGGCCGTGAAACTTGCCGATTTGGAAATCGGCGCTCCGAGCGCAAGAGCGACTGCGCCCATGAGCAACGGCGGGAACATTCCAAACACCACGATCTCCCGGCTCATCCACGAGCGGCGCAGATTCAGAAACGCGCGCCACGCACCAAGCGGGCGGCCGAGATGAAGCGTGCTCGCGCCCAAGCCCGCGACCATCAGCGCGAGCGAAAGCACCAGCGTTGGCACTGAGACCAGTTTCAGCACCACCGCCGCCGCAATGACTCCGACCGACGCCTGCGACAACACCAGCATGGCGACGAGCGGCAGGTGCGCGGGCTGGACTTTGAGTTCAGCGGAGTCGGCGGCGATCAACTGAGGAGCGCGGACCGCCGAGTCCGCGTGTTCATCGTTGGTAGAGTTCGTGCGGACATGGCTGTCCGCGCTCCGATAGACCGTAGTCGGCAGCGTGTAATCTCCATCCGGCGAACTCGTGAGAAAATCTTTGCTCCGCTCGCGGAACTGAATCTTGACCGCGCTGGTGCTGACCTTCGTGATGCGGATCGCCTCGTTCGGACACGCCTGCACGCACGCGGGTGCTTCGCCGACCGCGAGGCGGTTTGAGCACATGTCGCACTTGCGCACGATGCCGAGGCGCGAATTGTATTTCGGCACATCGTACGGACATTTCAGCACGCAATACTGGCAGCCAATGCACTGGTCATCGAGATGCCGCACGATGCCGGTGACGGGATCCTTTTCGTAGGCGAGCACCGGGCAGCCGTTCAGACACGCGGGATCAACGCAGTGATGGCACGCCGTCGTGACGTGTTGCAGCGTGATGGCCGGACGGGTTTCACGAGGAACAGGCGGAGCTTGGAGGAGATTGACGAAGCTGCCCTCCACATCGGTCGTGAGGCGCCCATGCCAGCCCTGGCGTTTCGGCGGGGCGATCAGCAACCCGACCTCGCGCCACGTTTCGTTGTCGTCGAGACCGTTCAGGCTGTGGCAGGCGGTGACGCAGGCTTTGCAGCCGGAACATTTGTCGAGCGCGACCTCGAAGGCGTATTGCTCGCCAGACTGAGGTTTCTCCAGCGGAATTAAATCGCGGTAGCGGTTCGCGCCGGGCGCGAGCGCGTCATGGGCGCGGGAAAACTTCTCGACCGCAGTGAGGCTGCGCTGGTCGGCGAGCAGTTCGTCGATGAGGGAACGGTCCGACATTGTTACGCGTGCTCATGCTTTCGGCGTCGGCTCGGTAATTGCGGATCGCGATTCATCACAGACAAAATCATCCCGCTCACTAAGCGGGGCGTGTGCCACATCCGGCGAGTTGGACAAAAACGGCTCAACGCTTTCTGGTGAACGGGTGAAAAGCATTCATTCGCGAAGAATTCGCCGTGTTGTCGGGGACTTCACGCCTTTGGTCGCCTTTCGAGCGGAGATTGTCGGCAGATTCTTCGTCGCTGAGTGTGGCGTCACGCTGTCGTCTTTTGCTCAAGATGCGAAAGGAGCGTGACCAGCGTTTCCCACTGTTGAACCGCTCTCCGCTCCCCGGTAGTGTCCGCGCCCCCGGTCGCCGGGGATTAACTATTTATGCTCAAAGCTGGAATCGTCGGGCTGCCCAATGTCGGCAAGTCCACCCTGTTCAACGCCGTCACGCGCACCCGCAAGGCCGAGGCCGCGAACTATCCGTTCTGCACCATTGACCCGAACGTCGGCATCGTGACCGTGCCGGACGCGCGGCTCGCGGTGCTCCAGGACATTGCGAAAACCAAGGTCGTGATTCCGGCGGCTGTGGAGTTCGTGGACATCGCCGGTCTGGTGAAGGGCGCGGCGACGGGCGAGGGTTTGGGCAACAAATTTCTGACGCACATCCGCGAAGTGGACGCCATCGTGCAGGTCGTCCGCTGCTTCGACGATGAGAATGTCATTCACGTCGCCGGTTCGGTTGATCCCGTGCGCGACATTGAAATCATCAACACCGAACTCGTGCTCGCCGATCTCGAAGCCGTGAACAAGCGGCTGGAGAAAGGCGCGAAGGAGGCCAAGCGCGGCGACAAGATCGCGATTGCCGAGGCGGCAGTACTGCAAAAATTCCAGCCCGTGTTGAATGAAGGGAAGCCCGGGCTGACCGTGCAACTCACGCCCGAGGAAAAAGTCATCGCGCGCGGCTTTTACTTGCTGACCGACAAGCCGACCATCTTCGCCTGCAACGTGAAGGAGACGGACCTTGCGACGGCCGAGACGAATCCTTACGTGCTCAAGGTGCGCGAATACGTGAAGACGCATCTGGCCTGCGAAGCGGTTTTCATCAGCGCGCAGATCGAGAGCGACCTGACGGACTTGTCAGAAGCGGAGGCAAAAGATTTTCTCAAGGAACTCGGCGTCGAGGAATCCGGCGTGGGCGCGCTCATCCGCGCTACGTATCATCTGCTCGGACTGCGGACGTATTTTACCGCTGGCGAAAAGGAAGTGCGCGCGTGGACCATCCACGTCGGCGACACCGCGCCGAAAGCAGCGGGCGTCATTCACTCCGACTTCGAGCGCGGCTTCATCAAGGCCGAGACCGTGGCCTACGACGATCTGGTGAAACTAGGCTCCGTGGCCGCCGCCCGCGAGAAGGGCCTCTACCGCATGGAAGGCAAGGAATACGTCGTGAAAGACGGCGACGTGTTGCTGTTCAAGTTCAACGTGTAGCAACGTGCCCCCGGCGTCCCGCCGGGAGGTGACGCTGGAAAACCGGACGCTGCTCGTCGCGTCGAGCGATGCCGGGCATTCGGTTGCCAGTCGTCGTCGCGCCCGCTTGCGAGGGTTGATCATTTTCCGCCAAGGATTCGTCGCCCTCCGCTGTCTGACTGATTAAAAGGGCGCATGGTCGAGAACAGCGACGAAGAACAATCTTGGATTGCTCGCAGCCGGAAGGGCGACCAGCAGGCCATTGCGGCGCTGATCCAGCGCTACCAGAAGATGATTTTCGCACTCACATACCGCATGACCGGCTCGATGGCCGAGGCGGAGGATTTGACGCAGGAGACGTTCATCGCGGCGTTTCAGCAGTTCGGTTCGTTTCGTGGCGAATCCAAGTTTTCCTCGTGGCTGTATCGCATCGCCACCAACCGCTGCCTGAACTGGCGGCAGCGCGACGCGCGACGCGAGCGCGCCTACGAGAACTGGGGCCGCGAGCGGGAAGTCGCTTCCGTCACCGAACCGCACGCCGATGCGATCTCGGTGCGAGTGCAGCAAGCCCTGTTGAAACTCGACGACACGCAGCGCGCCGCCATCGTGCTCACCACCTACGAAGGCATGAACCACGCCGAGGCCGCGCGCGTGCTCGGCTGTTCCGAGAC
>JANNGC010000400.1:0-9067 GCA_031380445.1 Pedosphaera sp. | reverse complement strand
CTTGGCGATCGCCGCCTGACTCGCCTTTTTGAAAACTGGCATTACGCTCGCCGCATGTTGGAAACGGAGGAAGTGCAATGTCCCTTCTGCGGCCAGATGTTTGAACTGGCGGTGGACACCAGCGTGCCATCCCAACGGTTCACGACGGACTGCGAGATCTGTTGCCGGCCGTTCGAGGTCGTGGCGGAGTGCGAGGCGGGGGAAATTTTGTCGTTGGATGTAAGGAGTGGTTAATTGAGACTCCGCCCGCGTTTATGAAACCTGAAACCATCTTGTGGATTTACATCGTGCTGCTGGTCATCGGCGGCCTGATCGGCTTCTTGAAGGCCAAGAGCAAGATGTCGCTCATCACCTCGGTCGCGTTCGGCACGGTGCTGGCCTTTTGTGCGCTGGACAAGCTGGACATGAAGGTCGCGTGGGGCGTGCTCGGTTTTCTCGCACTGTTTTTCGTGATGAAGTTCATGAAGGGCAAAAAGTTCATGCCCAGCGGGATGATGGCACTGCTGTCCATCGTCACGCTCGTCGCCGTGGTCTGGTTCAAATAGTTTCCGCCCGTGGCTCCGACCGAACTCCCGATCTGGGAAATCCATTCTGCGTTGGTGGAAAAACTTCGCACGGGGAACCGCCTCGTGCTCGTCGCCCCCACCGGCTCCGGCAAAACCACGCAGGTTCCCCAGATGCTCCTCGATGCGGGCCTGGCCGGGAGCAAGAAGATCGTCGTCCTCCAACCCCGCCGCGTCGCTGCGCGCACCGTGGCCGCACGCGTGGCGTGGGAGCGCAAGGTGCAACTGGGCGGCGAAGTGGGTTATCAAATCCGCTTCGATGATCAGACCAGCCTCGGCACGCGCATCTGCTATGTGACGGAGGGCATTCTGCTCCGCTGGATGCAGGACGATTCCGCATTGAGCGACGTGGCGGTGATTTTGTTCGACGAATTTCACGAGCGAAATTTGTTGAGCGACGTGGCGCTGGCGCTGGCGAAGGAGTTGCAACGCACCACGCGGCCCGATCTGAAAATCGCCGTCATGTCCGCGACGCTCGATGCGGAGCCGGTGGCGAAGTATCTCTCGTCGGTAGGGACGCGTTGCCGCGCGTCCGATTCTTCGGCGAGCGCAGCGATGCCGCCAGACGCCCCGGACGCGCCGCAGCGCGTCCCTACCGATTGCCCGATCCTCGTCTCCGAAGGGCAGAGTTTTCCGGTCGTGCTGCATTACCTCGATCACCATGACGAACGGCCGGTGAGCGAGCAGGCGGCGGATGTCGTGGAGCGCATCGTGAACTCCGGCGCGGAGGGCGACATCCTCGTGTTCATGCCCGGCCTGGGCGAAATCAATTCCACCATCAATGCCATTCGCGCCGCGCGCACGCAGGAGAAGCTCGCGCTCATCCCGTTGCACGGCGAGTTGCAAGCGGAAGAGCAGGACGCCGCGTTCAACCCCAATTCCTTACGCAAGATCGTGGTGTCCACCAACGTCGCGGAAACGTCCGTGACCATTGATGGCATCCTGCATGTCGTGGACAGCGGCGTGGCGCGGGTGGCGCGTTATGACGCGGAGCGCGGCATCGGCACGCTGTTCATCGAGCCGATCAGCCGCGCGTCTTCAGACCAGCGCAAGGGCAGGGCGGGGCGCACGGCGCCGGGCGACTGCTGGAGATTGTGGACGGAGAGCGGGCATCTGGATCGCCCGGCGCGCAACACGCCGGAGATTCAGCGCAGCGACTTGGCGGAAGTGGTGTTGCTGCTGCACTCGCTCGGCATCAAGCGCGCCGCGCAGTTTGACTGGCTGGACAAGCCGGACGCGCTGGCCGTGGAGCGCGCGGAGAAGTTGCTGACGATGCTCGGCGCGCTGCGCGAAGGCCCAATGAGGAATGACGAATGGACGGAGGAACGCGCGTCCGAACCTTCCATTCGTCATTCGTCATTCGTCATTGCTTCCGACCTCACTCCGATTGGCCGGCAAATGCTCCGCCTCCCCATGCACCCGCGTTACTCGCGGATGCTCGTGGAGGCAGCGAGGCGCCACTGCGTGCGTGCGGCGGCGCTGTGCGCGGCGCTGGTCAGCGGGCGCGACTTGCTGCAACGGCTGCGGCGCGAGGACAAGCACATCTCGGAGGCGCGTGAATTGTTCGAGGCGTCGCAGGACTCGGACTTCTTCACGCTGATGCAGGCGTTCCAGTTTGCGAAGAAGTCGAACTTCGCTTTTGAAACGTGCCGGCGTTACGGCCTCAACGCACAGGTCGCGCGGCAGGTGGAGCAGACGTTCGATCAGCTCATCACGATTGCGGAGCGGGAGAAAATGTTCGTTGGGGAAAAGAGTCCCGAGTCCAAGGTCCAAGGTCCAAGGTCGGATGACGCGTTGCTGCGCTGTCTCATGGCGGGGTTCATCGATCAGCTTTGCGTGCGGCGCGATCTCGGCACGCTGGAGTGTGAGATGACGGAGAAGCGGCAGGGCACGCTGATGCGCGAGAGCGTGGTGCAGAATGCACCGCTGCTGGTCACGGCGACGATTCGCGAAGTGCCGGGGCGCGGCGCGGAAAAAATGACGCTGCTCGGCCTGGCCACGACGGTGAAACGCGAGTGGATCGAGGAGATGTTCCCGCAGCATCTGCACGCGACGATTGAGCATCTCTACGACCGCACGCACAAGCGCGTGGCGGCGGTGAAACTGGTGCGCTTCGTGGATCTGGTGATTCACCACGAGCATCAGCGCGAGGTGGTGCCGGAGGCGAGCGGACGCGCGCTGGCGGAGGCGGCGCGGCGCGGCTACTTCGAGCTGCCGCTGTTGAATCACGAGGTGAAGCAATTCATCGCGCGGGTGAATCTGGTCTGCGCCGCGCAGCCGGAACTGGAGTTTCCTCCGCTGGACGAGGCGGCGATCACCGCCTCACTGGCCCGCGCTTTTCATGGCCTGTCGCTGGCGAAGGAGGCGCAGGCCGCGCATGTGAAAGAAGAATTCGCGAAGCATCTCGCGCCGGAACAGCGCGCCTGGCTGGATGAACTTGCGCCGCTCACCATCACCTGGCCGGATGGCCGCAAGCTGAAGGTGCAATATCCCAACGAGCCGCTGGACGAAGACGGCGAGCCGAACTCGCCGGAAGTGCAGGTGAAGTTGCACGAGTGTTTCCCGCTCAAGGAGCACCCGCATCTGTGCGAGGGAAAAGTGCCGGTGAAACTCTGGCTGGTCACGCCGGACGGCAAGCGCCTGGACGCGACGTTCAACTGGCCCGCCTTCCGCACCAACAGTTACCCCAAGCTCAAGCCGCAGTTGCAGAAAAAGTTTTCCGCCGTGCTGTGGGTGTAGCGTTCAGGACACCCAGGTGGGCACCAAGTCGCGGGACTGAAAGTTGGACAGAGCCGGCGGCTTCTCCTCGACCACCGGATGATCCGCGCCGACGCGGGCCGCGCCGAGGCCCTGGATGCTCTCGACATATTTGGCCGCGCCGCATTGCATGACTTGCGCCATGCGGACGAGGTCGCGAAACCAGTTGGGAAAGCGGTTGGTGAATTTGAGTTCGAGAATGACCTGGTCTTTGAAGCTCAGCACCGGGTTCTTCATCGTCGTCTTGATGGACAGGCCGGGATTTTCCTCGCCGTACACATTGCGATCAATGGTCACGCGCACCTGGTCGTCGGAACTGACGTAGGCTTCGCGCATGTAGAAGATGTGAACCTTGGGCTTGGCCTGAATGCTGGTCATCAGTTCGCAGAAGCGTTGCAAGGCGATCATCTGCTTGGGCGCTTTCGAGAGCAGGTGTTCCTCGCGGGGCATGTGGCCGGAGAGGAGGTAGGGGACAAATTCCTGACGGACGCCGCCGCGCTGCTTCATGATGCAGTTGTTCATCCGGCGCTTGATCTCGAAGAAGACGGGCGACTTCGCGTTGGTGTCGTAGTAGCGCAGGCGGAGTTTGAAGCGGTTCTTCTCGCCGTTGATGGTGCCCCAGTAGAGGTTCAGCGTGTCCGAGTCGAGGTAGAGGCTGTGGACGGGATAGGAAAAATCCGCCTTGCCCACGCTGTACTCGTCGAAGTCGAGGTAACAGCGGACAAAGTCCCGCACCTTGAGCGCCATTTCCTGAGTAATGATGTACTTCAGTTCGAAGCGCGATTGCTGCATCCGGTCTCCAGCCATAATTCAAATCTCAATCGGCGCAATTAGTGCGGCGGTTGAGGTGGCACAGAATTGTCACAATCATTTCCCGCTGGCGAGGGGAGAGTTGAAAAACGCCACGGGGCGATGAGTACGAGATTCCCTGATGAAGTTCGGGTTTTACGCCACCGGAGCGGGAGTTACTCCACGCCGTGCGGGAGGGAGAGCACCACGTTGCTGCTGCCGCTGGTCAGAGCGGTGGTGATGTATTCGCGGAACTGGTAGGTCGTGGTGGCGTGAACGCTGGCATCGGAGAGGACCAGGAAGCCTTTGCCGAAGTCACCGCTGTTCGGGCTGTGCATCTTGCCGCCCTCGAAATAAACATCAATCGAACTGCCGTTGGCCGGCGTGTAGCTGATGACATTGCCGCCCGCGCCGCTGCCAATGGCGCGGTCGCCAGCGAGAATGGTCTGCGGTTTGGATTCATCCGCGGACAGGCCGACGAAGTAACTGATGTGCCGGTCGCCATCGAGCGTGGCCCACGGATTCGCTCCGGTCCCGGGGGCAGCCGCCAAGACGGGCGTGATCGCCGCCATTCCATTCATCCCGATGTTCAGCGAGGCGACCGAGGAGCGTTCCGTGTCGGTCGGACAATAAAGAATCTTTGGCGTCACCAGTTCGTCGGACGCGGCGCGGAAATGATCGGTCCAGTCGGGCGAGCCGAGACTGCCGCCATCCGCGACGGACACGTTCCAAGGAAACGCACCCTGATGGTCATTGGCCCAGACGCGCAGCCCCACGCCGACTTGGCGCAAGTGATTGATGCACTCGGTGTCGCGGGCCTTCCGTTTGGCTCCGCCGAGCGCCGGCAACAGCAACGCGGCGAGGATGGCGATGATGGTGATGACCACGAGCAACTCGATCAGGGTGAACCCCCGCGCGTGTTGAGATGCCGTTGCTTTCATGGTTGTGCCCTCAAAATGCACAGGGCCGGCCGGGAATGTCAATTCCCCCTTCGGTGACAGTTTGGTCACTGCGCCAGCTACAGGGGGCCGCGCCGGCCAATCACGGCACGCGCACCAACCGCAAGCTCTCCAACTCAAACCACGCTTCGCCTCCGCTGGCGCGCAGTTCGCAGATTAATTCGACTTCCTGCTCGCGGGCGCTGGTGTTGAAGGACACTTGTGCGCGCGTCCACGGCTGGTGGCCTTGCAGCAAAGGGGAGCGGGTCAGTCCGGGCGCGGTGACGCGCAGGCCCGCGCCGTGGTTGCGGCCAAATTTCAACGGAGCCACGGCCGACGTTTTCACCGCGCCCTCGAAACGATACGCGCCCGGCGGCAGCAGCACTTTCGCGCGCCATGATGCGGACGTGACCGGCCCGGCCTGGATAGACAGCGCCCGTTTGCCCTCCGCACGCCCGCTGGCCGAGAGCGCGCCGCCCGCCGGCACGTCCACCGCCTGCCAGCCGCTCAACGTCGCCACGCCGTCCGCGAAACGCAGCAACTCGAGCGGCGGCACGGCCAGCAACTTTTCCAGTTCCTGCGCGCGCGCCGTCAGGCGTGTCTTGAGCGCGGCGGCTTCGCGGTCGAGCGTGGCGGCCTCGTCGCGGGGCAGGGCGGGGCGGAGCTGCGCGAGCGTTTCATCAATGCGCGCGTGCATCTTCGCCACGTTGAACTGGTTGGTGAACAGTTGCGCGCAGCGGGCGCGATACGCACGGCGGCCTTCGGGAATTTCCATGATGGCCTGCGCCACCAGCCCGTTCATCCGCACGTCCACGGGCGCGCGGGCGTTGCCGAGCAGCACGTCCATGCCGTGCGGGAAGAAGAGCAGGCGCTCCGAGTTCACGTCGTGATAGACACGAAAATTATTTCGCGCCAGACAGTAGCCGTCGCGATGGCCGAGCAGGATTTCCGAGGCCATGAACGAGAGCACGCGGTCCAGGTCGAGCGCGCGTTGCAGGCGCGGCCAGCGCTGGACAAGATCAGGTTCGAGCGCGGCGTCCGTCAATGCTTCGAGGTCGGCGCGGTCGTTCGGATTCGCGCCGAGGTCTTTGCGCAACGGCTCGTCCACGTCGCGGCCCGCGCCGGTGTCGTAAAGATTTCCGGTCGGGTGACGGAAGTAGAGCGCGAGAAAATCCTCGGTGAACCCTTCCTTGAGCACATACAGCCCGAGCCGCTGGCCGTTGAACTCGACGAGGGCGTGAGTCACCCGCGCGGCGGGCACGTTGGCAGCTCGGAAAAATTCTCCGCCGATCAACTCGTTCATGTAGCTCGGATCCTCGACGGAGTTGTTCAGGTGAATTTTTCTGTGCCCGTGGAAACGCTGCGCCGGATCGAACTTGTCGAGACTGATGGTGAACGCGGGCTTGCCGTCGAGACCGCGAAAGCTGCCGGTGGAACCTTTCAGATGCACGGCCACTTTCTCGAACGTGTTCGTGCCCTCGCGCAACACGGCGCTGACGTATTGACGCGGGCTGCTGCGGAGCACCGCGACATTTTCCGGCGTGATGGTGAGCGTCAGCCGCCGCACGACACGATTGGTGAACAGCGCCGCGCCGGGATCAGCGGGCGAAAAATTTTCCGCGCCGAAAGCGGACGCGGCGGCCAGCGCCAGCAGGCTGGACCACCAGGTGTATCGTCGCGAAGGATTCATCTGCGGCCAGCATACGCGCTTCGGAGCGGGGTAAAAATTCCAAATTTCAAATCCCAAACCCCAAACAAATTCCAAATCTCAAATTCTAAATCTGCGGTGCTGCTCTGCCGAAGTGCCAGTCGGGTCTGGCCCGGTTGGATTGTGGGATGTTGGCATTTGTTTGGGATTTGGAATTTGGAATTGTACACGCGGAGCTGCCGCAGCCCGTCCAGCGCATCTCCCCTCAGTCCGCCTGTTCGGTGCGGATCACGACCAGCGCGTTGGCCCCGGGACGCGGACGGCCTTCGGACGGATTGTTCATCACATTTCCATAAACCCAGATCGTGGCTGAACCGCCGCCATCCAGGTTGATGGCTTCGGTGCAACCGATCTTCGCCATGTAGGCCGCGAGTTCAGGAAAGGTCATGCCGGCGGAAATCTTCTGCCGGCCGTCCACTTCCACGAGGAAGAAGTGCGTGCTGTTCCAGCCCATCGCCACGCGCGGGTGACGCGGTTGGAGCCCGCCGAAGGTCATCGTCTTGCCCGCGCGCACCAGTGCCGGGCCGCCGCCGATAGCCACAGGCGAACCTTTCACGTCGGGCGTGGTGGCGGTCGTCAGGGTGATGGTGTCGCCCGCCTTCACGCCCGCGAAGCGCGCGGCGACCTCCGGGCCGGCGGAGAGAATGATCGTCTTGCCGGTGGTCGGCGTGTCGCCGTTCTCGCGCACTTCCTGCACGGTGGCAGAATATGTTTCCCCGGCGCGCAGCGGCAGCCAGTTGGCCGAGGTGCCGCGCGCGAGAACGATTTCTACGCCGCCGCTCGTGCGCGTCGAAGTTCCGTTCGCGCTGGTGAACAGCACGGCTTCGTCTTTCGCACGTTCCTCGTTCAAGCCGAACGGGATGACCGTGCCGTCGGCCAGCTTCGCGACGAAACCGGACTGCACATTGGTGTGATGAGGACGCCCGCTCGCATCAATCCAAAAGCACGAGCGCGTGGAGGACGGCCCGCTGACCAGTTCGCCCTGTGAAATCTGCAAGCCCTCCGGGTCGCCTGGATATTTGTTCGCGCTTTTGTAAAAGTCGCCGTTGACCGCCGCCAGCGGGCGTTCGCCGGGTTTCTCCATCCACTTCACCTGCTCGGTGAGAAGCGCCATGCCCAGGCTGTTGCTCTGGCCGAGCGAGGTTTCGAGACGGAAATCTTTTCGCGAACGCGCGACCTTCACGATGTGAACGGACCACGGCACCTCGGGCACCTCGTCGTGCATGTAGGTGATGCCGGGGCCGTTGTCGGGCGGGCGGTTGGTCTGGCCGGCGAAGACCGGCGCGGCGATGACCAGCAATGCGAGCACGCCGCCGCGCGCGGCGGATTGGAATCCCCGGGTCATAAAATTCTGTGACATGTTCCCTGCTTTCTCACTGGCCTGGTTTTGTTGCGTATCGTGACGAGTCCCCGAACTGATTTGTTTCCGGGGCATCAAGCCCACAAGTTGTGCGCAATCTGACGCGGGCGTCGAATCAAAATTCGCGGGCGAGGGGTGGTTTTACAAATTGGGAAATTAAGGAGGGATTAAGTGAAGCGCTGGGAGCACTGGCATGCTGCCGGTGTGAAGACATTCCTTCGCCAGCAACACGCCGGCTGGAAGCCGGCGCTCCAGCGCAGCTTGCCGCCTCGTTTTGAAAATCTGCTGGCGTCCTCCGCGCGCCCCTTTAACTTCCGCGCCGATGTTGCTGGTCATCGATAACTACGATTCGTTCACCTACAATCTCGTCCAGTATCTTGGCGAGATGGGCGTGGACATGCAGGTGCATCGCAACGATCAACTCACCCTAAATCAGATCGAGCAACTCAAGCCCGAGCGCATCCTCATCTCGCCCGGCCCCTGTTCGCCGCGCGAATCGGGGCTGTCCAACGAAGTCATCAAACAATTTGCCGGACGCGTGCCCACGCTCGGCGTGTGCCTCGGCCACCAGTGCATTGGCCACACCTTTGGCGCGGAGGTCGTGGTGAATTACCGCATGATGCACGGCAAGACCTCGCCCATCCGGCACAACGGCCGCGAACTTTTTCAGGACATGCCGAATCCCTTCGCCGCCACGCGTTACCATTCGCTCGTCATCAAGCGCGACACGCTGCCCGGCTGCCTCGAAGTGACCGCCGACACTGAAGAGGGCGAAATCATGGGCGTGCGCCACAAGACGCTGCCGATCTGGGGCGTGCAATTTCATCCCGAGAGCATCCTCACCGAGGAGGGGCGGACCATCCTGAAGAATTTTCTGAAGCTGGGGTGAAGTTCTTTGGCGCAGGTTGGCGTCACTCAAGTTTCGTCACGCCTCCAAAGCGGCGCTAAAGCG
>JANNGC010000394.1:0-2517 GCA_031380445.1 Pedosphaera sp. | reverse complement strand
ACCGAAGGTTCTGCCGCCACCCGGACGGCGTGCGGAACGAACGGCGGTTTTCAAAACCCAATTTCCATGAACGTGACGCGCGCTCTCCAACGTCCGCCGATATGGCGGCGCACCGCTTTCCTCATCGCGCTCCTGTGCCTCCCACTGCTCGCGGCGGCGCAGACGCTCCACCTCCACGACGCGGTCAGAACCTTCGCCACGTTGAGCAACACCACGGTCACGATGACGGGCCGCGCGGAGCTGCGTGTCACAGGTGCGGGCGATCCGCTCCCGGGCTGCATCGTCCACCTGAACTCGCCCGACGCGTGGTTGTTGCTCTCGTCCATCGCGCCGTCGCAGGTCGCGTCCACGTTTCTGATTCGCGTGCGCATTAACGGCGCGAACGCCGTGCTCGATGGCAACGTGCGCGTGGTGCAGTACGCGCAGGGCGCGGTGGTCATCCCGCAAGCGCCGGATTTTGCGCCGCTGGAAGTTTTTGAAGGCCGCCACTTCACCGGGGCGTCGCGGAAGCTGGACTTGTTCGTGAAGTACAACGGCGCGCAGCTCGGCGCGATGGCCACGAACATCGGCTCTTTCAAATTGAAGCGCGGTTATCAGGTCACGTTTGCGACGGAGGAAAACGGCACCGGCTCCAGCCGCAATTACGTCGCGCAGGACGGCGACCTCGAAGTGGGCCGGCTGCGCGCGTCGCAGGAGAACAGCATCCGCTTCGTGCGCGTCTTCCCGTGGCGCTGGGTCGGCAAGAAGGGTGTGGCCGGAAACATCGAGGCCAACCTCGACGTGGACTGGCTCTACAACTGGAACCTCGACCGCAACTCCACGCTGAACTGGGAATACGTGCCCATCCGTCAGGTGCGCTACTGGCCCTCGATGGATCAGGATTGGAAGACGCGCGGCGCGACGCACGTTCTCGGCTACAACGAACCCGACCACACCGACCAGGCGAACATGACCGTCGCCGAAGCCATTTCCTCGTGGCCCGATTTGCTGGGCACGGGCCTGCGCGTCGGCTCGCCGGCTCCGTCGGATGGCGGGCGGAGCAGTTGGCTGTATCCGTTTTTGACGCAAGCAGACACGGACGGTTTGCGCGTGGACTTCGTGGCCGTGCATTACTACTGGTGCTTCAACCCGGCCGATCCGGCGGGCGCGGCGAACCAGATGTACAATTTTCTGAAAGCCACTTACGACCAGGTCAAACGTCCGCTCTGGATCACCGAGTGGAACAACGGCGCGAACTGGACCGGCTGCGGCGATCCCACCGCCGCGCAACAGCAGGCCGCCATCGCCGCCATGACCGACATGCTCGACAACACGCCCTTCGTCGAACGCTACGCGCCCTACAACTGGGTCGAGGACGTGCGCCGTCTCGTGTGGGACGACGGCTCCACCACCAGCGCAGGCGCGACGTTTCGCGACAACGCCGCGCCGCTCGCCTACCGGCAGGAGATGGCCGACTCCGGCGTCGGCTCCTCCGCGCGCTACGCCTTCGACGGTCACCCGCACGACGACAACAACAACGGTTTCGACGCGATGCTCGTGGGCGCGCCAACCTTCACCGGCGGCAAATACGGCCGCGCCGTCGCGCTGAACGGCACCACGGATTATCTCCAAGTCTCGCCGCGCCTGGGCGACAGCACGGACTTCGCTTTCACCGGCTGGGTGCTGTGGAATGGCGGCGCGAGCTGGCAGCGCATCTTCGATCTCGGCGACGACGACACGCACTATCTCTTCCTCTCGCCGCGCACGAGCGGCGGTGTCTCGCGCTTCGCGATTCAGAACGGCAGCGGCGAGCAACAACTCAGCGGCCCCGCGCTGCCCACAAATGTCTGGACGCACGTCGCCCTCACCATCAGCGGCAGCACCGGAAAACTTTTTGTGAACGGCGCGCCCGTGGCGACGAACACTTCGATGACGATCAACCCCGTGGATGTCGGCACGAAATACAATTTCCTCGGCAAGAGCCGTTTCTCGACCGACGCGCTGTTCAGCGGACGCCTCGATGATTTTCGTTTCTTCAGCTCCGCGCAGACGGATGCACAAGTCGCGGCCATCTACACCACGCCGCCGCCGCAGTTCCGCACCTCGCCGCTCTACAAGCCGGACGCGCCCGTCGGCCAGCCTTACAACGGCACGCTGGCGGGCGACGCGACCGGTCTCGGCGCGCTCACTTACGAGAAGGTGGACGGTCCCGCGTGGCTGACCGTGGCCGCGAACGGCGCGCTCACCGGCACGCCCGGCGCGACGAACGGCGGCGTGAACAATTTCCTCGTGCGCGTCAACGACACGAACGGCTCGATGCACACCGCCACGCTGCTCATCGCCGTGCCGACTGTCACCCTCGCCGTCACTTCGGGCGCGGACGACGCCGAACAGTCCGCCGCCGGCGTCGTGACGTTCGACAGCAGCGACCTCGAACTCGTGAACGACGACGCGGCCGGTTCGGGCAATCAGATCATCGGCCTGCGCTTCAATGGATTGCTGATTCCGCCCGGTGCGATCATCACCAACGCGACGATC
>JANNGC010000346.1:0-2541 GCA_031380445.1 Pedosphaera sp. | reverse complement strand
GACGCGTCCGGCGCGCGCGCGCGGGCGGATTGGTCGGGGGGTGTGATGCGTTTTTCCTCTCCCAGCGGGAGTGGGCCGGGGTGTGGGAGAAGTGGTCCCCTGACGTAACGGAAACTATTTGCCATGTCCATGATCGCGCGGACTCGGCGGTCCGCGCTCCGCTCACTCCTTGGCCGTGCTCGCCTTCAGCGTCAGCGCGGTGCGGCGGATTTTCAGCGACGACAGATCAAACCACGCCGCGCCGGAACTGGCTTGCAGCACGCACTGGATTTGCACGTCGGCCAGCGGTTGGCGCAACTCAAACTCATGCGCGACCACCTGCCAGCCCTGCTCGCCGCTCAGGCGATGCTGCGGCGTGTTGGTCAGCGCAGGGAGCAGGCCGCCGTTGCGCAGGTCGCGCCCGCTGGCGTAGGGAAACCAGCTCCAGCTTGCGCCGCGCGTTTCCTTGCGCGTACTCCACACGCGAAAGCCGGCGCCCGCGTCCGCGCGTCCGCCGCTCTCCACGCCCAGCGTTTTCACGCGGCCTTCGATGCGGTAGCGGCCTTCCTCCAGCCAGAGCGTGGTGCTCCACGCGCCGAGGCTCGGCGTGTCGCGCACGCTCACGCGCAAGGCGTGCGGCTCGTTCGTGGTCATGGCGAAAGACGCTTCGCCGAGTTCGGTCAGCTTGCTCCAGTTGGTCAGCGCCGCGGTGTCCTGCAAGACAATCGGCGCGAACTGTTTCACGCTCTCCAGTTGCCGGTCCACATCGCGCAGCCGCGCCACGATCAGCCCGGTGAATTGCTGCGCGCCGGCCTGCTGTTGTGCCACCGCGCCGAGGCCGCGCTGGCGCAACGCGGGCTGCAAACGCGCGGTCAGTTCCGCGACGCGATTGGTGAGGGTTTTCAAATCAATGACCTCCGCGCGCAGCTCGCGGAAGCGTTGCAAATACAGTTCACGCCCCTGCGGCGTCTCCAGCAGCGCCTTGGCGACCAGCCCTGCGCGCCCCGTCATGATCGGCCCGTTCGGCTTCCAATAAGTTTGATCCACGCCGTGCGGGATGAAGGCGATGCGGTCCGCGCCGAGATCGTGAAACATCCGGTAGTTGTTCCGGTTCAGGCCGTAGCCGTCCCAGTTCCACATGAAGACGTCGAGCGTGTGCAGGCTGATGAAGTCGTCGAGGTCCACGGTCGCGCGCAACTGCTCGACGCGCCGCGCGTGATCCTTTTCGTTCAGCACTGCCTTCACTGCGTTGAGCGCGGCGTGGTTCGTCGGATCATGGCCGAACTCCGCGACCTTCGGCTGATGCACATCGTGCGAGCCGTCGTAGAAGTTGCCCTTGGCGCTGGCGAAGTGGCGTTTGAAAAACTGTTTGTTCCAGCCTTCGGCCAGCACGTAGAGACCGAGCGCGCGTCCGTTCAATTCCACCGTGGCGTAATCCGTGCGCGGCACCGGCACGCCCGCCGCCGCGTACAGTTCGCGCGCGATTTTCTCGCTCACGTAGGACGGGTCTTGCACGGAGTTGTTGAGCGAAACTTTTTCCAGGCCGTGAAAGGTTTGCTTCTCGACGTGCTTGTCGAAGTTCAGCGTGAGCGCGGGCCGCCCGTCCACCGGCTGAAAGCTGCCGAAGGAACCCTTGAGATGCACCGAGACGTTCGTCCACACCAGCTTGCCCTCGCGCACGGTGCAGAGCACGGCGGGGCGCGGGGCGCTGTTGCGGCTGCGCACCACGGGCTGGCGGAGGATGTTCATTCCCTCGTCGCCGATTTCGATGCGGACGTGGCGGATGAAGGTGTTGGTGAACAGTTCGAGGCTGGGGTCGGCTTTCGCGCCGTAGCCCGCCGCGCGCGTGGAGAAAGTTCCGGCGCACAAAAGCAGCAAAGCCAGAAACCCGAGGGCGAGGCGTCGGCAATGCGTGGCTTTCATCTTGGCTGATCACGCAGGAAATCGCCGCGCACGGTCAATCCATTTGTCGCGCGGTTTTGTAAAATGCGGACGGCTCGAAGCGGGATGACTGGCACGGACGCTGTTGTTTCGGCCCGGCTCCGGCCAGCGTGTCCGGCGAAATGTTTCCTAAGAACCCGGCTGGACAGCCGAATTTCGGGCGGGTCAACTGGCCGCGCGCAAAATGCCCATCACATTCCAAATTGACCCCGCGCGCCGCTGGCTGGAGATGAAAGTCACGGGCGCGATCACGATGGAGGAATCCTCCGCGTCCCTGCGGCAGATCTTCGCCCACCCGGATTATCACGACGAACTCTGCGGCCTTGTGGACTGCCGCGAGATGGTAAATCTGCTCAACGTGACCGAGCTGCGCGGTCTCGCGGACATCCAGCTCACGCGTCCCGGCCCGGCCTGGCGCTCGCGGCGCGCGGTGGTGGTCAGTTCGCCGGAGCACTACGGCATTGCGCGGCTCTTCACGATGTTCGCCGAGGCCAGCGCGGTGCAGTTCAGCGTCTTCTACAACTACGAGGCCGCGTTGCAGTGGGTGAAGGAGTTTTGATTCTGCGGAGCGCGGGCTTTAACGTACGCAGGAAAGTACGAAAGGCGGGCAGGCAGTATTTT
>JANNGC010000320.1:0-3012 GCA_031380445.1 Pedosphaera sp. | reverse complement strand
GCCGGTCACGCGGCGCACTTCGCCGGTCCATTTGGCATTGGTGGAATCCACGACGAACTCCGCGCCGAGCTGTTGCGCGAGCGCGCGTTTGGCCTCGCTGGAACCGGTGCTGATGACGCGCGCGCCCAGTTCCTTCGCGATTTGAATCGCGGCCGAACCCACGCCGCTGGCCCCGCCAATCACCAGCACCCAGTCGCCCGCGCGCACTTCCGCCCGCACCGTGAGCATGTGCAGGGCGGTGCTGCCCGCGAGGGTGAGCGCGGCGGAGGTCTCGAAGGAAACGTCGTCCGGCAGCGGCACGAGCGACGACATGGGCACCACGACTTGTTCCGCGAAACCGCCGTCGTGCTGGATGCCGAGCAGTTCGCTCTTGAGGCATTGCGACTCCTCGCCCCGCTGGCAGAACTCGCACTCGCCGCAGAAAAAATTGGACTGAATGGCCACGCGGTCGCCGACTCGCCAGTGTGCGCCCGGCGTCCCGCCGGGAATCCCGCCCTCAATACTCCAACCCGGCGAGACGCCGGGGGCACGTTCGCCGAGTTCCATGATCACGCCGGAGACTTCGCCGCCCGGCGTGCGGGGCAGGGCGGGTTGAATGGGCAGGCCCGCTTCCTCCAGCCAGAGATCGAGATGGTTCAACCCGCACGCGCGCACCGCGACCACCGCTTCGCCGGGCTGCGGTTTGGGTGCGGGCACATCGCGGAGTTCAAAGGTTCCCGGCGAGCCGTGGGCCACGAGTTGAAAGGCTTTCATCGCCGCGATTGAAGAACAGCCGTGCGCGGCGGACAAGTGTTGTCCTCGGCAGAACGAGGATTGGAAGTGGCGCGGTATATTCTGGAACGTCATGGACTGCGCCGGCAGAGCGGAGCGGCGACGGCGCTTTGAGCGCACAAGGCGCGTTGTAGTTACGAACCACGTTGCGCGGGCCAAGGCGGTGTCGCGCTGCGCTTGCCACCGCACTCCAAGACGCCTCATTCGTGCTCACCGTTGACTCAGAATCGGGAACGCCACTGGCAATTCACCATCAATCAAGGTGCGCTGCGCCATACCCAGTCGCCGTGTTCGGGTTTGCCGTCCTTGGCGGCACGCAGGAAAATTCCGCCGTCATCTTTGCCGTCCCAGCCAGCGGACCAGAGCACGTAGCCGCCCGCTTCGGCTCGGTAGCGCATCGGTTCGGGCGAGACGACTTCGTGCGGGACTTTCGCAAGATACTTCGGCACGAGTTCGGCGAGCGCGGCGGGATATTTTCCTTCGGCCAGGTAAAACCGTTCCAACGCACACGCGAGCGCGGCCTGGTGCGCGGTGGACTGGGCGCGGGCGGATTTCCACGCGGTGCGACCCAAGGCGGGCACCATCAAGCGGGCGAACCAGCGGTGATGAAGAATCCCAAGCTCCCAGTCGCGGCCAAAAAGTTCCAGCAGCCGCCGATCACTCTCGATGTCGCTCTGCGGAACAAAAACTTTGGAGTCGGAATCCCACACATTCTTGAAGTAGCCGTCCATCAGCGTGCCGAAGTTCGCCATTTCAAAATAGAACCAACCGCGCGGGACGAACCGGCCGGCCACGTTGGCGGCAGTCTGGTTGGCGGCAGTGACGGGGCTGCCGTCTTCGGAGCCAAACACGGATGTTATCGAGTCGCCCAAGTTTTTTTGCTTCCGTGCCCATTGGATAAAAGTCAGCGCGTTAGCGCGCTCGCCGTTCATGGCCCGGTGGACGGACTGGGCATAATTGACCCGCAGCAGGCGCTCCTGAAATTTTTTCAACTGTTCCTCGGACCACTGGTGTCGCGCCAATCCCTCCCAGATGGGTTGCGTGGCAATCTGCTGGCAGGCGATCCGCACGAGGAGATCAATGAGCGTGGGACCGTCGCTCAGCGAATCTTCGAGCCAGAGCATGAGCCGCACATCTTGAAACGCGCGCTCAGTCTGTCCGGCGGCGAGTTCGGCGCAGGCTTGCAGGCTCAATGTTTGAACGATCCCCTTGAGTTTCCCGAGGTGGGGAAGACGGGTCGAGAACGGCTGGTCCGGATCGTAGAGGACGGGGTAGCGAATCTTGGTGCGTGTGGACATGGCCCGCAATTCGGCGATGGCCGGTTCGTAGGCTTTGAGTTCTTCGAGCACCGCCACGGCGGCCTTGGCTTGCTCCGGCGCGTCCAGGTCTGTGCCGTGGCTGTTGCGAACGATGGGTTTGGCGTCCTTGTCTTTCGGTTCTTTGAGGCGGGCGAAAGCTTGTTGCCACGCCGTCAAATCTGTGAGGAACCGATCATCTTGGGAACCGCCACCCGTGGTCCGCCGCTTGATGGTGATCTTCCCGCTCGCCAGACCGTGCGTGGTTGGCCACCGGTTCGTGTCCTGACGGCGCAACTCGGCCCAAGCATTCGTGTCGTCGCCCTTGGGCCGGATAAACCAAGACTGGATGAAGGGCGTGTTCGCGCCGTTTTCCGCGTCGGGAACGGGCGGCGGAACGTAGGCGGCATAATCCAGCGTCACGCCGCGCGCCTCGGCGTCTTTCCGATAATTCTCCCACGCGCGCGCGCCGCGAAAATTTTCCTCGGCATAGAACAGCGCGATGAGCGTGAGAAGCGCGAGGATGGCGTAAAGCATCTTGCGGCCGAACAGCCGGCGCACGGTGGGGAAGTGGGTGGGTTTGACGGGGCGGGTTGATTCGGGATTTTCCATATCAGGCACAGGTGGTGAGAGGTTGGCGTTCGCTGCGCGGGCGAGGGATGAAGCGCGGCGTCTCGGCGTCGTGCGGCGAAGTGCCGCCGACGAGTTCGGTGAAGAGGCGCTTCTGCTCGCGCAACGCCTGCAAGGTTTCAGGCGTGGCGGGCGGCGTGATGGTGGCGAGCGCCGAGCCGGGCGAGGAAGTTTCGGGCGTGGCAAAATTCAGCGCGATGATGACGAACCACGTGACCGCGAGCGCGCTCCAGGCGAGGCGGGGGCGCAGGAGAAATTCACGCGCCGCTTCCAAGTAGTGGGGCAGCCGTCCCGGCTGCCACAGTCCTTTGGCCGT
>JANNGC010000273.1:0-2674 GCA_031380445.1 Pedosphaera sp. | reverse complement strand
ATTCTTCAACACGCTGACCCAGGGTAGCTCCTGCGTCGCAACCCTGGGCTGGATGATTCAATCCTTTCAGGATTGTTCCGAGTTGAGCATTTCGATTCATCTCACCACCCCGCTCTTGGCCAGCTCGGTTTCAATGGTCTTCAGCGCGTGATGCAGCAGGTAGCCGACGTGGCTGACGGTCAGGCCGGTGCGCGCGCTCATCTCTTTGTAGGAAAGGTCGTCGTCAAATTTCAGGCGCACGAGTTCGCGGCTGCGTTCGTCGAGCGCGCCGAGGCTCAGGCGCACCAATCCGATATGTTCGAGGCGCGTGATGTATTCGTCGGGCAAGGGCTGCGGGTCGGCGGGGTCGTGCGCGGGCGACGCGGCTTCGCCGGGCGCGGGATGGAGCGGGATGACCTTGCTGTCGCGACGCAGGTTATTAAGAGCGAGGTTGTGGACGGTACGGAACAGCCAGCGCCTCGGGTCACGCACGGATTTGAACTCCGCGTGACACCGCACGAATGCTTCCTGAACAACGTCTTGCGCCATAGCCGGCTCTTTGAGGAGGCGCAGGGCGTACGCGAGCAGCGGGGCTTCGAGGGCAAGGAACGCCTCTTCAATCGAGTTGAACTCGGAAGCATCCGTCTCGCCTGTTTGCGCCCCGTCCATGTTGAATAAATGGCCGGGCTGGCTCACACCGCTCGTTGACTTTTCTCGCGTCTGAACTGCGACATCCGCATCTATGACACTAAGGCTCAAGGTTTCTTAGACGAAAGTTTTCGGGCGATGCTCTGGCGGCTCGGAGCGCGGACTTTCCAGTCCGCAGCAATGTTCGAACTTCGGGCGCACTCGATTTGTTTCAAAGCCTCTCCACTCATCACGTTGCTGCGGACTGGAAAGTCCGCGCTCCTTTGCCACATTGAACCTTGAATTTTGAACCCCGCTCCCTAGCCTTCCGCGCATGTCAGCTCAGGGTTTTGATGTAAAATATGTCGCGCATCTCGCGCGGCTGGCGCTCACGCCGGAGGAGGAACAGAAGTTCCAGGCGCAGCTCGGCAACATTCTCGGCTACATCGCCAAGCTGAACGAGGCGGACGTGTCGAATGTCGAGCCAACCGCCCACGCCGTCCCGCTGGTCAATGTGATGCGCGCCGATGTGGCGCGCCCTTCCCTGCCCCACGACGAAGCGATGCGGAACGCGCCGTCGCAAATCAGCGGGCTGTTCCAAGTGCCGAAGATTGTGGAATAGGCATGGCGTTCAAAGTTCAAGGTTCGAGGTTCAAAGTTCAAAGTTTCGCTTTCGCCGATTGAGTCATTTTCATGCTCCACCAACTCACCATTTCCGAACTCAGCGCGAAGCTGGCGAAACGCGAAGTCTCCGCGCGCGATGCCATGCGTGCGTGCCTCGACCAAATCCAGCGCGTGGACGGCCAGGTCAAAGCCTTCCTCAGTCACGACGAAGCCGATGCGCTGCGTCAGGCCGATGACGCGGACAAATTGATCGCGGGAGGCGCAACCACCGCGACGCATCCGTTGCTCGGCGTGCCGTTGGCGATGAAGGACGTGCTGGCGGTGCGCGGGCATCCGCTGAACTGCGCGTCGAAAATTCTCGGCAACTTCATCTCGCCCTACGACGCCACGGCCATCACGAAGTTGCGCGAGGCGGGCGCGATCATTTTTGGCCGGCTGAACATGGACGAGTTTGCGATGGGCAGCTCGACGGAGAACTCGGCGTTCTTTACCACGCGCAATCCGTGGGACACGTCGCGTATTCCTGGTGGCTCCTCCGGCGGTTCGGCGGCGGCGGTGGCGGCGGACGAATGTTTTGCCGCGCTCGGCACGGACACGGGCGGCTCGATTCGCCAGCCCGCCGCGCTCTGCGGCTGCGTGGGCATGAAGCCGACTTACGGCCGCGTCTCGCGCTATGGACTCGTGGCCTTCGCCTCATCGCTCGATCAAATCGGCCCGTTCACCAAAGACGTGCGCGACTGCGCGACGTTGCTGGGCGCGATCAGCGGCTACGACGAGCGCGATTCCACGAGCATTCCTGAGCCGGTGCCGGATTACGTCAGCGCACTCGACGGCAACATTCGTGGGCTGAAAATTGGTCTGCCGAAAGAGTATTTCATCAGCGGCCTGAGTGCGGAAGTGAAAGCCTCCGTGGACGCCGCCGTGAAGAAGCTCACGGAACTCGGCGCGGAAGTCGTGGAGATTTCTTTGCCGCACACGGAATACGCGGCGGCGACCTACTACATCATCGCGCCTGCCGAGGCGTCCGCGAACCTCGCGCGCTTCGACGGCATCCGCTACGGCGCGCGCGTGGCGGGTGCGGACCCGTTCGAGCTTTACAGCAAGACGCGCGGCCAGGGTTTCGGCGCGGAAGTGAAGCGCCGCATCATCCTCGGCACTTACGTTCTCAGCAGCGGCTACTACGACGCCTATTATTTGCGCGCGCAAAAAGTCCGCACGCTCATCCGCCAGGATTTCATCAAAGCCTTCGAGAAGGTGGACGCCATCGTCACGCCGACCACGCCGACGCCTGCGTTCAAAATCGGCGAGAAGAGCGACGACCCGATCCAGATGTATCTCTCCGACGTGTTCACGATCTCGTGCAACCTCGCGGGCATCTGCGGCGTCAGCCTCCCGTGCGGCTTCACCCGCCCTCAACCCTCAACCCTCAACCCTCAACCGAAAT
>JANNGC010000269.1:0-3396 GCA_031380445.1 Pedosphaera sp. | reverse complement strand
CGCTACGCGCAGTTCGCGGACTATCACGACGTCATCGCCGAACGGCTGAAGTCTCTGACCGCCTTCGTCAACGAACTCGGCGGCGCGGACACGCGCTCGCTCTGGTATGTGGACACCGGGCCGTTGCTGGAGCGCGACCTCGCGCAGCGCGCGGGACTCGGCTTCGTCGGCAAGCACACCAATTTGATCAGCCGCTCGCTGGGCAACTGGATTCTCCTCTCCGAGATCATCACCACGCTCGAACTGGAACCCGACGCGCCGGAGAAAAACCATTGTGGCAAATGCACGCGCTGCCTCGACGCCTGCCCCACGCAGGCCATCACCGCGCCGTTCAACGTGGATGCGCGCCGCTGCATCTCGTATCTGACCATCGAGCTGAAGGGCGCGATTCCGGTCGAGCTGCGCCCGTTGATCGGCAACCGCATCTACGGCTGTGATGACTGCCTCGCGGCCTGCCCGTGGAATCGTTTCGCGCACGAAGGCTCGATGATGAAGCCGCACGCGCGCGAGGACCTGAGTTCAACCTCGCTCGTGGACTTGCTGGCGCTGAACGATGCGGCCTTCAAACAGAAGTTCGCCGGCACGCCCATCCTCCGCACCAAGCGGCGCGGCCTGCTCCGCAACGTCTGCGTCGCGCTTGGCAATACGGGCGACGCCCGTGCCCTACCCTCTTTGGAAAAAGCGATGCAGGATCACGAGCCGCTGATCCGCGAACACGCCGCGTGGGCGGTGGAACAGATTCGTGGGCGGGCGAGTTAGGAAGGCGTGGCGTAACGCCGGCTTTCCAGCCGGCAGGTTACGAGACTTTCCAGTCTCGTGTCGCTGTTCAGGTTTGGTTCCTGTGCGACGCAGCGGTCTGGAACGGGAGGCTCGAAAGCCTCCCAACTTGCCGACAAGAATGTCGGCGCGACGAGTTCCACCTCTTCCCTGCTACAGCGCCTGATCCGCCCGCTCGTCGGTGCGAATGCGCACCGCATCTTCCACGCGGCTGATGAAAATTTTCCCGTCGCCGATCTTCCCGGTTTTCGCGCCCGCGATGATCGCCTTCACCGCCGCGTCGATCTGCTCATCCGCCAGCACCATCTCCAGCTTCACCTTGGGCAAAAAATCCACGGTGTATTCGCTGCCGCGATAAATCTCCGTGTGGCCCTTCTGGCGCCCGAAGCCTTTGACTTCCGTGACAGTCATGCCGACCACGCCGATTTCGTTGAGGGCGTCCTTCACCTCGTGAAGCTTGAAGGGCTTGATGATGGCTTCGATTTTTTTCATGGCTCAAGTGTGGGCTTTCGTTCAGTCGTTGTAAGCTTTTTCGTCGTGCTCGGAAAGGTCGAGGCCAATGTCCTCCTGCTCCTGATTAACACGTAAATCGCCGGTGGCCTGGACGATTTTCAAAATGATGTAAGTGGCAATCGCCGAGAAGGCGGCCGTGAACAGCACGCCTTTCAATTGGTTGAAGAACTGCCCCGCGCTACCCGCGAGCGACACCGCTTGGCCGTTCACCTGAAACGTCGTGGCGATGGCGGGATTCACCGCCGCGCTGGCAAACACGCCGCAGAGCAACATGCCCACCGTGCTGCCCACGCCGTGAACGCCGAAGACGTCGAGCGAGTCGTCGTAGCCGAGCTTGGCCTTGAGTTTCGCGACGGCGAGGAAGCAGACGAGTCCGCCCGCCAGTCCGATGACGAGCGCCGCCGGGGCCGTGACGAACCCCGATGCGGGCGTGATCGTCGCCAGTCCCGCGACCATGCCGGACGCCACGCCGAGCACGCTGGGCTTGCCGCGCAGCATCCATTCCGTGACGCCCCAACTGAGCGCGCCGCCCACCGCCGAAAAATGCGTGGCCGCAAACGCGCTCGACGCCAGCCCGCCCGCCGCCACCGCGCTGCCCGCGTTGAAACCAAACCAGCCGACCCAGAGCAACCCGGTGCCGATGAGGCTGAACACGACGTTGTGCGGGAAAATTGCTTCGCGCGGAAAACCTTGCCGTTTGCCCAGCACCACCGCGCAGACCAGCGCCGCGACGCCGGAACTGATGTGCACCACCGTGCCGCCTGCGAAATCGAGCACCGGAATTTTTCCACCGAGCGCCCAGTTAAACAAACCGCCGTTCCCCCAGAGCATGTGCGCCAGCGGCAGATACACCACCGTCACCCAGAGCAGCGAGAAGAGCACGAACGCGCGGAACTTCATCCGCTCCGCAAACGCGCCCGAGATCAGTGCCGGCGTGATGATGGCGAACATCATTTGAAAGAGCATGAACGACTGCTGCGGGACGGTGGCCGCGTAAGTTGCGTTCGGTTCCGCGCCCACGCCCTTGAGCATGAAGTATTGCAACGGGTTGCCGAAGAAGGCGTTGCCCTCGCCGAACGCCACGCTGTAGCCGAAGACCATCCAGACCACGGAAATCAGCGCCATGAGGAAGAGCGTGTGCATCATCGTGGCCAGCACGTTCTTCTTCCGCACGAGGCCGCCGTAGAAAAGAATCAGGCCCGGCGCACACATCATCAGCACCAGCGCGGCGCTCACGAGCAGCCAGGCGTTGTCGCCGGAATTGATCCCCGACTGCGCCGCTTCGAGCTTCGCCAGACGTTCTTCCATGCTCACCGGCCTGATCTCCGCCGCGTGCGCCAGTCCTGTGAACAGGGTGAGAAACGCTATCAATGAAAAAAAAGACGCTGATTTGTGAATGGATGTCATGGGCGGCGTGTTTAGACCAAACTCGCGGCGGGGTTGTCAATGCGCGGACTGGGCGACAAAGATCAGCAGTTAAATGGCAGGGAGAATTTTCTACCGCGACAATGCGGAATTCTCACTTCATGCCGCGTATCAGTTCGGTTACGTCAACTTTCAAGGCCCGGGCGATTCTGAGCAGCGCATCCAGCGAAATGGTTTGTCGTCCGTCTTCCAGCAGGGAAATGAAAACCACGGACAGGCTGGGCTTTTGGTTTTGAACTTGGGCCTTCTTCCCTCTCTCGCGACGAACAATCTGGTCATTACCTCCATCGCACGGACGGCGGATTGCACCACGCTGAAGTGGCTCAGCAACACCGGCGAATGGTAGACGGTGCAATGGACGGACAACCTGGTGCCGCCGGTCTTCTGGCGGGTGGCGCAGGCCAACGTGCCGAGCGGCGGGACGAACACGACGTGGCGCGAGGGGTGTTGCGCGGGCGAGTCCATGATGATGTTGAACCGGGCGGCGTCGGGCGGTTGGTCGGGTTGGAGCGAGAAGGAGCGGGCGGAGAAGCTGGCCGGGGCGCAGGCGCGGGCGGAGGAGAGCGTGAAGTTTCTCACCGAGAAGCTGCAGGCGACGAAGGACAGCGGCAGCAAAAGCGGCGGGGGCCTGTCCTCGCTTTCTTCACTGGCACCCGGCGGAGGCGGTGGGACGACCGCGCG
>JANNGC010000268.1:0-4794 GCA_031380445.1 Pedosphaera sp. | reverse complement strand
GTCGGAGACCGGCGCTCCTGCCTGATCTTTGCCGTGCGTTCGCCCGCATTTACTTTTCCTCCGCGCGCCACAAAACTTCACCGCATGGACAAGACAGTTCACGTTGTGGTCATCGGCGGCGGGTTCGGCGGGCTGACCTTCTGCCAGCAGTTCCATCATCCGAACGCGCGCATCACCATTGTGGACAAGCACAATCATCACCTCTTCCAGCCGCTACTTTACCAAGTCGCGACCGCCGGACTCTCCGCGCCGGAAATCGCGCAGCCCATCCGCTCCATTCTTTCCGACCGCGAAGACATCACCGTGCTGATGGATGAAGTGCGCGACCTGAATCTCGCGACGAAGGAAGTCACGCTGCGCGAGCGCACGTTGAAATACGATTACCTCGTGCTCGCTGTCGGCGGTTGCACGGGTTACTTCGGCCATCCCGAGTGGGCGGAGTTCGCGCCCGGACTCAAATCTTTGGAGGACGCCATCCGCATTCGCCGCCAGGTGCTGCTCGCCTTCGAACGCGCCGAGAACGAGAGCGACCCCGCCGAGCGCGCACGCCTGATGACCATCGTGGTCGTGGGCGGCGGGCCGACCGGCGTGGAACTGGCCGGAGCCTTCGCCGAACTGTCGCGCCAGGTGCTGCGGAAAGATTTCCGCCACATTGATCCCGCACTGGCCCACGTCATTTTGATCGAAGCTTCGCCGCGCGTGCTCTCGAACATGGACGACGCGTTGCAAGTTTCCGCCACCGAGCAGTTGGAGAAACTCGGCGTGCAAATTCGCGCCAACACCAAGGTCGCGAACATCACGGCGGCGGGCGTGGAACTGAACACCGGCGAAACCATTCGCGCGGCGAATGTGCTGTGGGCGGCGGGCGTGGCCGCGTCGCCGCTCACGAAAAAACTCGGCGTGGAACTCGACCGCGCGGGCCGCGTGAAGGTGCAGCCCGATTGTAGCGTGCCGGGCCATCCCGAAGTCTTCGCCCTCGGCGACATGGTTTCACTGCTGCAAAAAAACGGCCAGCCCGTGCCCGGCGTCTCGCCCGCCGCGATGCAGATGGCGAAGCACGCCGCGCAAATCATCGAGGATGAACTGACTTCGCCCGGCATCGCGTCGCGTCCAGCGTTTACGTATTTCGACAAGGGCACGATGGCGACCATCGGGCGTTCGGCGGCGGTGGCGCAGGCGGGACCGTTTCAGTTCACCGGATTCATGGCGTGGCTGGCGTGGCTGTTCGTCCACCTCGTTTTCCTGGTCGGTTTCCGCAACAAGATGGCGGTGCTGTGGCAGTGGACGTACTCGTATCTCACCTACAAACGCGGCGCGCGCATCATCACGGACGTGATGCCGATTCCGCCGAAGGGGCCGTGAACGGGGCGGACACGTCTGGCCAGCCCCATGGACGGGAGACTGGAAAGTCTCCCAACCTGCCGGCTGGAAAGCCGGCGTTACGAGCGCGCCGCCCTACTTCTCCTTCTTCCCGCTGGCGGCGGGCTTCGATTCTGTCTTGGCCGGCGTGGCTTTGCTCTCGCTCGAAGAACTCTTCGCCTCGCCCGCCGAGGATTCCTTCTTCGCCGAAGCCTTGTAGTTCTCGCTGCGGTAGTCGGTGATGTAAAAGCCGCTGCCTTTGAAGAGTAGGCCCGCCCCCGAACTCATAAGTTTCTTCACGCGGCCTTTGCCCCAGCGCTTCTGCTGACATTTTTCCTTGGGGCAGGAAGTCAGCGGCTGGTCCTTCATGGACTGGAAGAACTCAAACTGCTGCCCGCACTTCTGGCAGGCGTATTCGTATGTCGGCATAAAGTTTCTGTTAAATTTTCTCCGTCGCGCGCGTCCAGCGGTGGAACTGGTCGCGCTGCGACAAGTCGGGCCGCGCAGAGCGCGCCCGCCGGATGGCCCGATGCTCTCTCCATGTCTAGCGCCCCAAGGGCCGCCCGCTCTGCGCGGGCGGAATGGTCGCAGCGCGACCATTTCCACCGGATGGTTCACCCACCGATGCAGCTCATGCTCCGGCTGGCGAATTTGAAATCCGGCTCGCCAATGTGATGCCGCGCCTCCTTCTGCCCCACCACTTCGCGGTAGTAATCGCGCAACTCCTCATCGCTCGCCTCACCGCGTAACCGCGCGCGAAAGTCATGCTCCGTCACGCTGAACAAACATGTCCGCAGCTTGCCGTCCGCCGTCAGACGGATGCGGTTGCAGTGCCCGCAGAACGGCTCGCTCACCGGCGCAATGATGCCGATTTCCGCCGCGCTTCCTTCCACGCGCCAGCGTTTCGCCGTCTCCGACTTGTTCTCCGAAACCACCGGCCGCAACGCGAACTTCGCTTGCAGCCTTTGCAAAATCTCCCGCCCCGGCAGCACCATGTCGCGCTGCCACGCGCGGCCCGAGTCCAGCGGCATGAACTCGATGAAGCGCAGCACCAGCCCTTCGCGCACCGCATATTCCGCCAGCGCCTCGATCTCGTGATCGTTGATGCCACGAATGATCACCGCGTTTACCTTCACCGGCGCGAAGCCGAGTTCCCGCGCCAGCCGCACGCTCGCCAGCAATTCCTCCAAACCGTCGCGCCCGGTGATGCGTTTGAAATTCTCCGCGTCCAGCGAGTCGCAGCTGAAACTCACGCGCTGCAAGCCCGCGTTGCGCAACGCCCGTGCCTTCTTCTGAAACAAAAACCCGTTCGTCGTCATCGCCAGATCCACGATGCCGTCCAACCGCGCGAGACGCTCGACGAGTTGCTCCAGATCGCTCCGCAGCAGCGGCTCGCCGCCCGTCAGCCGGATTTTCTGAATGCCCAGCCCGACGGCGATCCGCACCAGCCGCTCGATTTCCTCGAAACTCAGGATGTTCTGCTTGGGCTGCCACTCGCGGGCGATAGGCGCGGGATTCACGACCGTGGCCCAGCGGTTGCGGTAGAAGTTTTCCGCCGCCTCCGTCTCCGGGAGACAATACATGCAGCGAAAGTTGCAACGGTCCGTCACGCTCACCCGCAGGTCGCGCATCACGCGCCCATGCGAATCAACGAGCAGATCGGGGCGGGTCATTTCGGCGTGGCCGGGGCCGGCGCGGCGTTGGTCGTGCCAAGGACTTTCGGAGCCGCGTTCTGACGCAGCTCCACGTTGAGGTCGAAGTTGGTGGCTCCGGTCAGCGGCTTGGCGGGCTGCGTCATCAATCCGCTCGCGCCGCCCTTGGCGCTGCCGCCGAAGAGGTTCAGGCGGATGAATTCCAAACGGCGCGAGATGGCCAGCTCCTCTTTAATTTTGCTGATCTGCGTGCGCAGCACCGAGAGGTCGTTGAACTGGCGTTCCAGTTCCGCCTTCTCCGCGCGCAGCCGCGTCAGTTCCTTGGCCAGAAATTCTTTCTCACCCTGCGACGTCGCGAGCTTCTTCTCCGTGGCCGCGATCAGTTTCTCCAAGTCGCCGATGGAATTCGTGAGCTGATCCATCTGCTTGCCGCGCTGCAAAATTTCCGCGTCGAGTTCGTTGATCTTCTGATCCTTCTTCACCAGTTCCGCCTGCGCGGTGCGAAGCTGTTCGGCCGTGGCCTTGGCGACGGCGTCGGATTTTTCCAGGTCGGTGATGACTTTCCCGAGGTTGTTCGAGAGCACGGCGAGTTCGTTCGAGCGCGTGGTTAGGTCTTTTTCGAGCGACATGTTGACCTGCGTCTGTTCCTCCAGCTTGTCTTTGGTCGTGTTGAGGTTTTGGCCCTGCAAGGTGATGCGGTCGTCCAGGTCTTTCTTCTCCTGGGCGTGTTTGCGCTGCTCGGTCACGAGCGCGACGCCGAGACCGAGACAGATCAAAACCAAAATGACGATGGCAATTTTGGACTTCATGCGGAGCCAAAAGTGCATTCCACGAAAACATTTGGCAAGCGATGCCTTGGGCGGGACCGGGGAGCGCCGGACTGGAGACTGGCGAATCCATCTTCACCGGCGGCGTCAGAAATCCCGCGTGAGATCATGCACCCGGATTTTTAGGGCGCGGGCGATGCGCACCAAGGCGGTCAGGGAGACGTGCTCCTCACCGCGCTCCACGCGTCCGAGGTAGTTCGGGTGCAGCTCGGCCTTCTCCGCCAGTTGCTCCTGCGAGAAACCTGCGCGACCCCGTTCCTCACGGAGGGTCGCGCCAAGTATCACGCGGTAGTCTTTGGCCTTGGACACAGTGCGCCATGACAGCAAAGCGGCTTCCCGGCCTACACACCGCTAAACGGATGATTTGCTTCTTGCTCTTTCCGCGCCGCTTCGCCCAAGCTTCGCACGCTCGGTCAAAAAACAACGCGGGTCAGTGGTCGGTCTGAACAATCCCGGACTCTGTGCCAACAACGCCAAGCGCGCATGAAAACTAAGATCCTCCTGCTGTTCCTCGTCCTCGGTCTTCTCCCCGCCTTCGCCACGAACAACCTCGTCATCACCTCGATCACGCGAAGCAGCGACTGCACGACATTGAAGTGGCTGAGCAACACCGGCGAATGGTACACCGTTCAATGGACGGATAATCTAGTGCCGCCGGTCTTCTGGCGGGTGGCGGCGGCGAACGTGCCGAGCGGCGGAACGAACACAGTCTGGCGTGAAGGGTGTTGTGCGGGTGAGTCCATGATGATGAGCAGCCTGTCTTCGGGCGGCTGGTCGAGTCTGAGCGAAAAGGAGCGGGCGGAAAAGCTGGCCGAGGCGCAGGCGCGGGCGGAGGAGAGCGTGAAGTTTCTCACCGAGAAGCTGCAGGCGACGAAGGACAGCGGCAGCAAAAGCGGCGGGGGCCTGTCCTCGCTTTCTTCACTGGCACCCGGCGGAGGCGGTGGGACGACCGCGCG
>JANNGC010000263.1:0-2012 GCA_031380445.1 Pedosphaera sp. | reverse complement strand
CCCCAACACCCCCCACCAAACCCTCACCTTGCCCCCCCCGCCCCCTCCCCCGCCCCCCCCGCGCCCCCCGCTCCTACGCTTTGGGCAACAAGCCTTGGACACCCGCACCGTGCATCTCGACACTGTTGTTGGTCGAAGCCTGGGCACCCCGGGCTTCACAGGCTGCGGTTTCAACAACGGTGTCGAGATGCACCGGCGCGCCGTTTGGTTCTTGGCTTGAGAATTGCCTGCGCCCCGCTTTAATCAGGATTGCCACCCACCAATCCAGGCGAACGTGTTCGGCTTGGTTTGAACGGAGCGATTTTTCCAAACGTGCTGGTATGAAAAACTCAAACAGGATCATTCGTGTCGGTTTTCGGCAAATCTTTTCCCCGCTCGCCTTCACTTGGCTGGCCCTGCTGCCCGGCGTGACTTCGCTCCACGCCGCCGCGCCGCCGGCCACGACCACCATCCGTTACACGAGTACGGACTTCGAGGGGCGCTCCACGTACCGGCTGGAGTGGGATGCGGCATCGAATCTTGTCTATCGCGTGCAGTCGCGCGCGGGGCTGGAGGCGGACGCGCCGTGGACGACTTACGATCTGGTGCGGGCCACGGGCGCGCGCGCGTCGTTTGATGCCGTCACCGGGCAGGGCGTGCCGCCGGAGGCGGGTGCGCGCGGATTCTTTCAAGTGCTCCAGCCGCAGACGGAAATTGAACGTGTGGAACCGGCGTTGCTCGGCACGAATGGCGGGACGCTCCATGTCTTCGGCCAGTGTTTCGGCACGAATCTCAGCCTGCGGCTCGGCACGCTGGTGCTGCCGCCCAATCCGCTTCAACCGGGTTCTTCCTACAGTTTCACCATCGCCTCCGGCGCATTGGGCGAAGGGATTTATGATGTGGAAATTCTCGACGGCACGAACGTCGTCGCGACGGCGGAGAAACTGTTTTCTGTGACCGGGCAGCCTTCGCCCGTCGGGGAGAGCGCGGGCGGTTACGCGCGCCTGCTCGAAGTGCCGGAGCAACCGCCGGGCAGTCCGGTGATTGATGCCAGCCTTTTGATGCCCGCCTTGATGAAGGCGAAGGAAAAAGCCAATCGCACCAAATGTCACGCGCGCACCATGCCGAACGGCGAGTTGCAACTCTGCGAAGTGGACTGCGTGATTCCGGGACGCGGCCTTGATTTCGTCTTCGCGCGCACCTACCGCTCACGCACCGGCACGAACACCGTCATGGGCCAGGGCTGGTCGCACAGCTACGACATCCGCTGCTTCACCGGTCCGAGTTCCGTGACCATTCAGGACGGCACGGGACGGCACGACACGTATCAGCGCGAGACGAACGGACTGTTCATGGCGGACGAGCTGTTCAACGTCGGCGAGTTCACGAACGATCAGTTTGTCCTCACGTTTCCTGACGGCGGGCGGTGGGAATTTGTGCCGACGAATGCGGTCAACGCCGGGCGCGTGGCGCGCATCGTGGACCGGAATGACAACGCCATCACGATGACTTACAGCCCGGGCGGGCAGTTGCTTTCCATCGTGGACACGCTGGGGCGCACGAATGTTCTCACTTACGACGGCACGGGGCGTCTCGCGAGACTCACCGATTTCCTCGGTCGCCCGCACTCATACCGCTACTGGCGCAACGGCGAATCCGGCGGCGGCAACGGCGACTTGCGCTCCGTGACCACGCCGCCTGTCGTCGGCACGCCGAACACGAACGACTTCCCCGCTGGCAAGACCACGACCTACACCTACTCGAAAGATTTCCCGGACAACCGCCTGAACCACAACCTGCTCACCATCACCGATGCGCTGGGGCAGGAGTGGCTGCACATTGCTTACAAAGACGAACCGGCGGACAGCGGCGTGGACTTTGATCGCGTGGCCTCTGTGCAACGCGGCGCGAATCCGCCGAGCGTGTTCACCTACGTGCCGCAGACGCCCGCAGCGGACATTGGTTGGGCGGTGTTGAAGACGCTGGAGAATGATCCGGTCGGCAACGTGACGGTGGACTGGTTTGATTCGTTG
>JANNGC010000245.1:0-9825 GCA_031380445.1 Pedosphaera sp. | reverse complement strand
CGCGCGGTGACGATGGAAAGCCTGCTGGCCATGCGGCGGGCGGGGGCGGACATCTTGATTACTTACGCGGCGCAGGATGTGGCGCGGTGGTTGCGGGAGTGAAGGGGCGACGCACAAAGTCGGAGCAGCGGACCGCCGAGTCCGCAGGCTGAAAACTGAAAACTGAACAAATCAGACCGGTTCTTAACTTCGCCGGTCATGGCTGTCCGGCACTCCGCTTCAACTGCCAAACAGCACCACTGCCAGCGCGCCGAGAATGATCACGCCCACCACGATGGCGATGGCGATGAAAATCTTCGTCCCCTTGTTGCTCTTCTTCTCGAAGCCGCGGTTGCTGGATTTCGCGGACTGCCCAAGTTCCTCAAATTTGATGCCTTGCGGCACGACCTGCGTGTGATCCAGCGTGCGTTTCTGCGCCATGCTGCTGCCGGACTGTTCGCTTTCGAGCCGCACTTCGACCTGGCCGAGGCGCAGAATCTGGCTGGGCTTCAAGGTGGCCTCGGTAATCTGCTGGCCGTTGATGAAGGTGCCGTTCGTGGAGTCGAGATCGCGAATGACCACTTCCGGGCCGCGCAGAATAATTTCGCAATGATGGCTGGAGACGGAAGGGTCGGGGATTTGAAAGGTGTTGTCCTCGACGCGACCGACGGTGGTCTTCTCCGCCTTCAACTCATGCGAGCGTCCGGTGAGTCCTTCGCTGAGAACAACAAGTCTTGGCATACGGTGACCTGAGAATTAGGGGCGACCCGTGGCAAGTCAAGCGGGGCGTCAACGGGGACGCCAACTGGCGCGTCTGCTCTTGGCGCCGCCGTAAGGGCAAATGGCACCCGGTCGAAACTTTTTTGATCGGGATCACCCGGCGCGCGCGTCCAAACGGGGCTTTGCAACGCACGAAATTTCTAATCATGGAACGGTCACGCCTGCTCTTCGCCATCGCGCTGGCTTTCTTCGCCGGCCTCAGCGAGGGCGCGGCGGCGGGCGCCGGGCCGTTGATTTCCCCCGCTGGCGCGCGCTTCACGAGCAACGTCACCGTGACGTTGAGCGCGGCGGCGGGACCGATCCGTTTCACCACGGACGGCTCGGAGCCGGGGACGAACTCGCCGCTCTACGCCACTCCCCTGCTCTTCACAAACTCTGTGCTGTTGAAGGCGCGCGCGTTTAACGGCGCGGCGCCCAGTGAAATCAAGGCGGAGGCCTTTACCGGCACGGACACGAACCTCGCGGGCTTCAGTTCCACGCTGCCGCTGATCGTCATTCACACCTTTGGCCACGGCGCGACCTCGCCAAGCAACGCGCCCGCGTGGCTGCAAGTCATCAGCCCCGGCACCAACCAGACGGCGGCGCTCGCGACGGCGGCGGAATTTTCCGGCCCCGCGAAAATCAAACGACGCGGCTTCAGCTCGTTGCGCTTTCCGAAAATATCGCTCTCCGTCGAGACCGTGGACCTGCAAGGCGACGAGCAGGCCGTGTCGCTGCTCGGTCTGCCCGCTGATTCCGACTGGGTGCTCTACGCCCCCTACCCTGACCGCACGCTGCTGCGCGATGTGCTCGCTTACGAAATGAGCCGCCGTCTCGGCCATTACGCCAGCCACACGCGCTTCGTGGAAGTGTTTCTCCACGACTCGACGAATCATCTTTCGCGCGCGCACTACGCGGGCGTGTATGTGCTGGAGGAGAAAGTGAAAGTCGCCCCGCACCGCGTCGCGCTCCGCAAGCTCTCGCCGAAAGACGAGGCGGAACCGGAAATCACCGGCGGCTATCTCTTCAAGAAAGATCACATGGAGAAAGCCACCGTGGCCACACCGCCCGCCGCGCCGCGACCGGAGCATCCGCCCGTGCTGATGGGCCGCTTCCCGACTGGGGCCGGCGGGTTCCCGGCGGCGACGAACGGTTTTCTGCCCGCCGTGGAGCCGTTGCTCTTCGCCACCGCGCAGTCGCTCACCACGAACGCCGTAGCCGTGACGAATTTTGTCGGTACCAACTTCGGCGTGGTGCTGCCGCCGTCTGTCACCATCGTCCGCACCAATTCGTTGCTGCTCACGAACATGGTGAGCGTGACCAACACCCTCGTCGCCACCAACCTGCTCGTGAGCACGAACTATCCCGTCGTCACGAACGTGACCGTCACCAGTCACACCGTGGTCAACACCAACGCCATCGTCGCCACGCAATCCACGAGCGGCACCAACACCGTCGCGACCACGAACCAGATTGACACGCACACCATCGTCATCAGCACCACGCACACGCTGCTGACCTCGGCGACTTACCGCACAAACTACGTCGTGCTCACCAACGCCTTCGCGCTGACCAACGTCAGCGTGCTCACGAACATGCTCGTCAGCACCAGCAGCGTCATCGTCACCAACGTGACGCTGGCCAGCGTGCCGAACGTGAGCACGATGTATTTCCTGACCACGAATGTCTTCCGCCTCGGCCAGCCTGATCCCGTGCCCGGCTCCTCCTCGCTCGTCGAGAGCGGCGAAGGATTTGTCACGCAGCAGGCGAACACGTTCTTCTTCGTGGATCCCAAGCCCACGAAGATCACGGCGGCACAGCGCGCGTGGCTCACGAATTATTTGAACCGCTTCGAGACTGCGCTCCACGGGCCGGACTTCCGCAATCCCACCAACGGCTACGCGGCGTTCCTTGATGTGGATTCGTTCATTGATCATCACCTGTTCGTGGAGGCGACGAAGAACATTGATGGCTACCGGTTCAGCACCTACTTCACGAAAGATCGCGGCGGCAAGCTGAAGATGGAGCCGGTGTGGGACTGGAACCTGAGCTTCGGCAATGCGCGCCTGCGCCAAGGCTATCTCGCCGAGAACTGGTACTGGCCGCAGCTCAACGACCAGCAGTATTCGTGGTTCCGCCGCCTGTTTGAAGACCCGGACTTCGGCCAGCGTTACGTGGACCGCTGGGCGCAGTGGCGCACGAATGTTTTCGCCACCTCGAATGTGCTGCGGCGCATTGATGAACTCGCGACAACGCTCGCCCAACCGGCGGCGCGCAACTTCGAGCGCTGGCCGATCCTCGGCGACCTCGTGGGCCAGGAACATTTCGCGGGGAAAACTTACGCCGAGGAAATCGCGAACATGAAATCGTGGGTCACGAACCGCCTCGCGTGGATGGACGCGCAGTTCGTCCCGCCGCCCGTCGTCGCGCGCACGACCGAAGCGCCCTCGTCCGTCGTCGTCCGTTTCATCGCGCCCGCCGGACAGGTGTACGTGACCACGGACGGCACCGACCCACGTCAGGCGGGCGGCGCGATTTCGGCGGGCGCGCGCACCGCGCAAAGCGTCTCCGTGAGCAACGCCGTGCGAGTCATCGCCCGCACCCGCGGCGCGCACGGCTGGAGCAGCCCCGTCTCGGCCTACCTCGGAGCGCCGTAGCCACGGAGCGCGGACTTTCCAGTCCGCAGCAGCGCGAGATGTGCAGCGGCTCCCCTGCTCACCCACGATGGTAGGGCGCGTCGCTCCGCGCGCGCCGCGTGAGGCGTGAAATAATCTGGCGCGTGCTTGCGAGTCGTGGCCCGGCGCGCGCGGAGCGACGACGCCCTACCTGACCGCGATGATTATCCGTCGCCGTGCGTGCAAATTCATACCCGCCGTCGTCACACGTTGCTGCGGACTGGAAAGTCCGCGCGCCGGGTGCTTGCCGCGCCTCTGGCATCGTGGGAACATTCCCACCATGCGCTTGCCGCTCTCATTTTTCGCCGCGTTGATTTTCAGTTCTCTCATCACCAACGCCGCGCTGCCCGAGCCGCCGCCGATGGCCAAGCGCCCCATCGCGCCGTCCACGAATGAACTGCGCGGCACGCAAATCGTGCTCACGGATCGCGGGACGAATTTCACGCTCTTCCTGCCGCACGGATGGACGAACACCATTTCTTCCAACACGGTTTTATTTGCGCACTTTCACACCATCGCGTGGTTCGCGATTCAGGAGCATGGGCGACGCGACGCGAAGGAACCGCTCATCGTCTTGGCGCTCGGCGAGGGTTCGAGCACGTATGCCCAGCCCTTCAAGGACACGAACCGTTTCCCGCGCATCATCACACAAGTTGAAGCCGAGTTGAAAAAGCGCGGCGCGGCGGCGGACACGCGCGTGGCGCATGTGGATGTTTCCAGTTTCAGCGCGGGCTACGGCGCGGTGCGCGAACTGGTGCAGCAGCCCGCCGCCGCGCAACTCATCCGGCGCATCCTCCTGCTTGATTCGATGTACGCGTCACTGGAGCCGGAGGAAACTGGTTCGACCAATCGCCGTCCGCTCGCCGCGCACATTGACGTGTGGCTGCCCTTCGCGCGCGCGGCGATGCGCGGGGAGAAGACGTTTGTCTTCGCGCACTCGCAAGTGCCGACACCCGCTTACGCCAGTTCCTTCGAGTGCGCCGCCGCGCTGGCCGCGCGCGCGGGCGTCGAGTTCAAAACCGTGGCGACGAATTCACTGCCCGCCACGCGTGATCCGAACTTCCCGCTGCTCCGCCGCGCGGACGCGGGACGTTTCCACATCTGGAGCTACGGCGGTGCGGACGCACCGGCGCATCTCACGCACGTCCGGCACATGGCGGAAGTCTGGCAGGCGCTGGACGCGGCTGAGAAACGCTGACCTTGCCAGCGGACGGCTGCCCCACGAACGCCATCACAGCTTCCGCACGCGGAAGAACTGCGGGCCGCCCGCGCCATTGGTCACGCTGTAGGATTTCGTGGTTTCGCTCACCAGCACGCCGCCGGTCACCGGCTGCCACACCACTGGCACGGCCAGCGTGGCGGCGGCTTCGAGCACAGAATCATTGTTCGGATCAAACCAGAAGACGGTGGTGAGCGACTCGAAGCGCGCGACACGCAGCGTGTTCAACGGCGTGTTCAACGCGGGCATGATGGACGAGCCGGGAATGGGCGGCAGGCCGAGGAACGAGAGCGCGAGGTTGCTGGCGTCGCCGTTACGGACGGGCTGCGGCTGCGTGTTGTAGTCGGTGCGGTTCGTGCCGGGATTGCCGCGGTTGGCAAACAGCGCGTAGGCGTCCGAGCCGCCGCGCACGCCGGGCGCGCGGACGAAAAACGGGATGGTGAAGTTGTTCGGGTGAAAGGCCTCGGTGTGCGCGTTGGCGATCACGCCGCCTCCGCCGTGGTCGGCGGTGATGATAAGCGCGGTCTGGTTCGAGAGCGCGGAGCCGGTGTCAATGGCGTTGAGGATGCGGCCAAGCTGCGCATCAATGGTGCGCACGGCGTTGCTCCAGCCCGCGCTGCCCCAGCCGGCGGAGTGGCCGGTGATGTCCGGCTCGGCGATGTGGATGAAGCTGTAATTTTTCGGCGTGGCGTTCGTGAGGTCGGCGAGGAGCGTGTTGACCTCGTTCGAGATGGCCGCGCCTGAAACGTCGGCGATGGAGGAGAAATCAATTTTGTCCGGGCCGTGGTCCGCGCCGATCAAATCCGCCGCGCCGTTGGTGGCGTTGTAACTGCGGTCGCAGATGTCGAGCCGCGTCTTGCCGGTGTAGAGCGCGGTGCTGCGGCCGTAATCGTGGGCCACATCCATCATGCTGGATTTGTAAGGCACGTTAAGGTTGCCAGAGTTGTGAAAGGTGTCGGTCGCGGCGGGGAAGTTGTTGTTGTAGCCGTGATGCACGGTGTTCGGCGCTCCGGCGGGCTGCGACACGGGGCGGGCCATGAACATGGTCGAGTGGTTCGGCACGGTCTCGGAGAAATCATGATCGCACCGCGCGTTCATGGTCCACGCGCCCTCGTTGATCAGCCGCACGAAATTCGGAAACTGGCCGGGCGCGTTCGTGACGTAGAAACGCAGATGCACCGCCGCGAGTCCGTCCAGGCTCATCTGCACGACGTGGCGCACCACAAAGTCGGCGGGCAAACCGGGATCAACCGTGTAACTCCACGCCCCGCCCGCGAACGCGTTCGCCGCCGGGGACAAGTCCGCGATGCCGTGGCCCGCCGCCCACGCCACGGCCACGCTGCCCGTCGGCGGATCAGGAAAGGTGAACAGATACGGACCCGCGCCGCTGCCGGTGACGTTCGTCGCCGGGCTGCCGTTGATCAGCAGATCTGCCGCGCCCACCCCGCTCACCGGCTCGTCGAAGGTCACGTTCAAATGCGTGAGCCGCTGCACCGTGAGCGACGGCGTGGGAAAGACCGTGGCGCGCGGCGCGAGCGTGTCGGTCGTGGTGTAACTCCACGTCGCGCCCGGCGCGGTGGCGTTGAAGCCGTTGGCCGGCGTGGCGAGATCGGTGATGCCGTGGCCCGCGATCCAGGTGACGTTCACGCTGGTCACGTGCAGGAGCGGCAAGGTGAAAGTGTAATTCGTCGGGCCGCCGCTGACGCTCGTGGCGGCGACACCGTTCACGCGCAAGTCCGTCGCGTTCACGCCGGTGACGTTCTCGGAGAAGTTCACCGTGAGACTGGTGAGCGACGGCACGAAGGAACCGGCGGCAGGCGTTTGCGCCACGATGACGGGCGGCACGCCGTCCACCTGCGTGTAGCTCCAGGTGTGGCCCGCCGTCGCGGAGTTAAAATTGTTCCCCGCCAGATCTTGAATGCCTTGGCCCGCCGCCCAAGTGATGGCCAGCGCGCTGCCGGCCGGCACGGGAAAGGTGAAAACGTAGTTTGCTCCCGCACCGCTGAGGCCCGTCGCCGCCACGCCGTTCACGAGGAAGTCCGCCGCGTCCACGCCCGCGACCGGCTCGCTGAACGTCACGCTCACTTGCGACAAGTTCGTGACGCTCGCGCCCGCCGCCGGAACGCGCGCGGTGATCACGGGCGGAATCGTGTCGAGCAACGTGTAATTCCAAGTCGCGCCCGCGCCGTTCTCGTCGAACGCGAGGTCCGCCGGATAGCCGAAGTCGGTGATGCCGTGGCCAGTTGCGAAGCGGATCGCGACATTGCCGAACGCGGGCTGGGTGAAACTGAAAACGTAATTCGATCCGCTGCCGGTGACATTGGTGGCGGCCACGTTGTTCACGAGCAGGTCGGCGGCGTTCACGTTGGTGACGATCTCGGTGAAGAAGATTTGGATCGAAGAAAGATTGGTCATCGAAGCGCCGGCGACCGGCAACTGGCCGAGCACGGAGGGCGGCACGGTGTTCGTCGGCGGCACCAGCGCATCGAGAGTGTTGGTGCCGGAGAAGAGCGTGGCTCCGAGACTGTTCGTGGCCACGGCATAGACGGCGTGGCTGCCCGGCGTGAAGCTGAATTCACGGGTGAAAGGCGCGTTCAGCGCATTGGTCAGAAAGCCGCCCGTCGTGTCGTAAAACCCCACGCCCGTCGTCGTCACCGGCGCGGCACCGGGATAAACGTCCGCCGTCAGGAGAACCGGCGCGTTGAAAAAATACGCGCCGTTGTTGGTCGGGGACAGCAGCGCGCAGAACGGCTGCGCGGCCACCGTGACGGCAAGGGAGAAGTTGTCGATCTGGTTGGCGGTGTCCGCACCGATGGTGGTGTTGTCATCGGCCCAGAGCACGAAGAGGCTCGCGCCGTCCGGCCAGAAGACCGCGACGTTGGTGCTCTTGGCCACGCTTCCGGTGTTGAGCGAATTGTGCAGGACCGGCAGCGGCACCCAACTCGCCAGCGTCCCGCTCAGGCTGTAGTACACATGCGTCCCCTTCCCCGCGTCCTCGGTCGCCGCCGTGCCCGCCATCGTCAACTGGTAGGCGATCCGGATTTCCGCCGCGTTCGTCCCGGTCTGGTTCATGAACTTGCCCAGCAGCGCCGTGGCCCGCGAGGTGTTGGGCCGTGTCTGCAAATAGCCGCCGGCGGAACTCCACACCGCGTTGGTCACTTGGATGGGCGGGTTGGCGACGTTCGACAGCACCTGGAGGCTGACCGCCGCCGCCGTGTAGAGCACGTTGGTGTTCACGTCGGTGTCGAGGTCGTAGGCTTCGCCGGGCGCGCCGGGGATGCTCAGGGTCGCCCAGTCCGCCGCCACCGGCCAGGCCGTGAAATCATTCGTGTAGCCCGCTGGCCCCACGCTCGCGCCGCGCGCACCCATGATGAAACCGCACGCGACCAGCGCGCAGAGGAGGTGGTTCAGGGACAAAAATTTCATGAGCACAGTTCGAGTTTGGTTTTGGTTCGGCGCATAGATTCATGCGCGAGCCGCCGGTGGAGTCCGCAAGAATTTTTGAACTTTTTGCCGCCGCCACGCGTTTCATTCGTTTCCGGTCAGGCTCGGCACGGAGCAGTAGCACGCGCCGGATTAAGAACTAATTAAACCGGTCCCGCCGCGCGACGCGGGTGGAACGGCTCGCGCTGCGAGCAGTCGGGCCGCGCAGAGCAGCCCTCCGGAAGGCCCCACGCGCGCTTTTCACACCATTGGTCGTCCGGGCCGCCCGCTCGGGACGCGGGCGGAGGGCTCGCAGCGCGAGCACTCCACCTCATCAACGGATGACGGATCCATCCTACCGCCGCCGTCTGAATTTTTGTTGTCCGCTCTTTCCGCTTCCGTGTTTGAATTCCCGCCATGCGAATTCTCTCGGGCATTCAACCCTCGGGCGCGCTGCATCTCGGAAATTATTTCGGGATGATGCGCCCTGCCATCGAACTGCAAGCGCAGGGCGAGGCTTACTATTTCATCGCGAACTACCACTCCATGACCTCGCTCTTCGATGCAGAGGAGCGGCGCAAGAACTCGCTGGATGTGGCGCTCGATTTTCTCGCCTGCGGACTCGACCCGAAGAAGTCCGTCTTCTTCAAGCAGTCCGACGTGCCGGAAGTCACGGAGCTTTCCTGGCTGCTCACCACGCTCACGCCCATGAGCCTGCTGGAGAAATGCACCAGCTACAAAGACAAGGTGGCCAAGGGCATTTCCGCGAATCACGGCCTCTTCGCCTACCCCGTGCTCATGGCGGCGGACATTCTCCTCTACGACTCAAACGTCGTCCCCGTCGGACGCGATCAGAAGCAGCATGTCGAAGTCACGCGCGACATCGCCATCAAGTTCAACGAGGCCTACGGCCAGACGTTTATCATCCCGGAGCCGCAAATAAAGGAGGAGGTGGCTGTGGTGCCCGGCACCGACGGCCAGAAGATGAGCAAGAGCTACGGCAACACCATCGAGATTTTCGGCGACGAAAAAGCCCTCCGCAAAAAAATCATGGGCCTCGTCATGGACAGTCGCACCCCTGCCGAACCGAAACCCGACGCCGATCGCAACATTGCCATCCAACTCCTCAAACTCGTCGCCCCGGCCGATGTCGCCACCGATTTCGAGGATCGACTCCGCGCCGGCGGCCTCGGCTACGGCGATTTGAAAAAAGCCCTGTTCGAGAATTACTGGACCTGCTTCGCCCCCGCGCGCGCCAAACGCGCCGAATTGACGGCCGATCTCGGCCACGTCGAAAAAATCCTCCAAGACGGCGCCACCAAAGCCCGCGCCCTCGCCCAAAAAGTCACCCACCGCGCCCGCCTTGCCTCCGGCCTCGCGTAACGACTGCCTTGTCATCGCACTCCCACTTTCCTTTTGGCCGTCCAAACGTAAAATTGAACTGCAGGATCGCTTCTCCCGCCTCGACAACCGCAGTTTTGCATTGGATACTCGCCAGATGATTTTCTCGACCCTTGACTCGATCGAGCGACAAATCAACCAACTGCCGCGAGGGGATCAACTCCGCCTCATTGAACGCGTCGTCCACCAGCTATCCGAATCGGAAGAACGTCATTCCACTTCCGACAGCGAGTTCGGGAGCCTCGAATCGATGGCGGAAGACCCGGATATTCTCCGTGAGTGCGCGGCGGTCGAGCGGGAGTTTGGACCGGTTGAACTCGATGGCCTACAGTCGAAATGATTCATCGGGGCGAAATCTATTTTGTCAGC
>JANNGC010000235.1:0-11152 GCA_031380445.1 Pedosphaera sp. | reverse complement strand
CCCGTCCGCGACCAGTTCGGCGACGCTCCCGACATTCGTGCAAACCACCGGCAGACCGGCGGCCTGCGCCTCCATCAGCACCACGGGCAGCGCCTCGGCGACGCTGGGCAGGAGAAAGAGATGCGCCTCGCGAAAATGCCGGGAGACTTCGTCCTGATTTTGCGGGCCGAGAAACTGCACGACTTCGCCCAAGCCCAGTTCCTTGGCCAGTTCACGCAACGATTTTTCCAGCGGACCGCCGCCGACGATGCGGTGCTCCACTCGCAGGCTGGGTCGGGCCGCAAGCAATTGACCGATGGCGCGCAACCCGAACTCCAGCCCCTTCTCCTCGACCAGCCGGGCCACGGTCAGAATGCGGATCGGCTCGTGCGGGCCGGGCGTTCCGGTGCGGGCCACGCCGTCCGCCGAAAATTTATCCAGCGCGATCCCCACCGGGTGATGCCGGATGCGGTGCGGAGCAAAACCAAATTTCTCCAGGTTGCGGCGGTTGTATTGCGAGATGGAAAGAACGCAGTCACCGCCCCGGCGCAGCGGCGCGTAAATCCGCCCGCCCTTGCGCAGGCCGAGCCGGATGTCCGCGCCGTGAAACGTGGTCACGATTTTTCCGCGCGTCGCGCCGATCTCGCGGAGCAGCACCGCAAGGTTGCCGTTGGGTCCGAAGTGGCACTGGATGATGTCGTAGCCCTCGGGTTCGCGGAGGAACGGCGCGGCCATGAACAGCAGCTTGAGCGAACTCGCGTCACGTCCGAAGCGGAACACGTTCAAAGCCCGGGCCACCGGCCCCGGCCTCCGGCGTCCGTGCATCCAGAGCAGCGCGAGCGCGCGGGCCGCGCGGCGCAGCACGTTCCCCGGACGTGCGGGCGCGTAGCGTGTTCGTTCGAGCAGGCCGTAGCGCGTCACTTCCGGATGCAGCACGCCGGACTCCGCAGGGCGCTGCGCGTAAATGTGGACGTCATGCCCGCGATCCAGCAGCCCGGTGACTTGGTTGAGGATGAAGGTTTCGGACAGCGACGGAAAATGGGTGACGAGAAAGGCGATCTTCACGGGCGATCCTTCCGCGCAGCGCTCATGGCATGGCCCTGTCGCGCGGATGGATCACCGTGCGGATGAGCCGCTCCCGCCGCCAGCGCTGCCACCGGGCCACGCCGAGGAAACGCCAGATGGATTGCCCGGCCCGCGCGAGGGCGTGGCGGTGCGGATGTCCCTTCACGGGCAGTTTGTCGGCGCGCGCCAGGGGCCGGCTCGGCTCGCCCTCCCGCTCCACCACCGCGTAGATGTAATCGTCCGTCCGCCAGATCGAGACCATTGCGAAAAAAGTGACGACACCCTGCACGTCCGCCGCCATCTGCATCAGATCCGCCAGCGTCACCGGCTCGTCCACAATCTGCAAAGTCCCGCCGGACGCGAGGACGTGCGCCTGGGCGGCAGGCGTCGGGACGGTGATGAGGATGCGCCCGTTCGGCGCGAGCAGGCGGTCCATCCGCGCGTGGAGCGTGGCGCGCATGGCCTTGGGAATGTGCTCGTACACGTCGGGCAGCACGATGAGTTCCCACTGCCCGTCGAGCGCGTCCTCCACCACGTTCACCTTGCGATACTCGACGCGCGGGTGCGGGAAAAGCGCCCCGGCCAGCCGCAAATTTTCTGCGCTGATGTCCACGGCGAGAATGTTCGCCTGCGGGGCGACGTGGGTAGCGAGATAATGCGAGCCTTGGCCAGAGCCGCAGCCGATGACCAGCACGCTCCGGATGTCGGGCGGAACGGCGTCGTGAAAAAACCGGTGCTGGCGGTCGTTGCGGCGGTTGCCGCGCACGAAGTCTTTGACGAACGTCGCCGAGAAGTCGTCGTAAAAGTGCTCAATGCTTTGTGCCATGCCAGCCGCCAGATGAAAGCCGAAGCCCGATCAGTTACAACTGCAAATTCATTGGCCCGCCGGACGCGGGTGACGGCCCGATGAACGCGCCAGATTTTCTGCGGCGTAACGAGCTTGCGTTCCAGGCGCTGCAACTGGGCGAAGGAACGGCGCAAATGGCAGGGCTGGACGGTGCGGAAGTAAAGCTCCCTCGGACTCATCGCGGGGGACACGTCGGAAATTCAACTGGAGCAGCAACGCTAAAATAATCTTTCCGCACCGGAACCGGCGTGCGAACAATTTTTCAGGAACCGGAGCAAGATCCGCCGACGGTCTCCGCGCTTATGCAACTCAAGACCTGGGGCCGGCAATGGCTCCGCCACAACTGGCCCGCCCGTCCGGCGCACGCGCCCCGGAGCCATCGTGCCGCCGTGGTAGTCGTCAATTTCAACACGGCGGAACTGCTCTCGCACCTGCTCTTCTCCCTCTTTCGGATTTTGGATCGTGAGCAGCTTGCCCGCGTAGTCGTAGTGGACAACGCCTCGACGGATCTTTCCAAGCCGCTCCTCGTGGCGCTGCGCGACGCCGGGCTGGTGGACGTGCTGCTCAACGAACACCAGCAGTATCACGGGCCGGGGCTGAACCAGGGGATGGATCATCTCGCCGCGATCCGGCAGAGCGGCGCGGCGTCCGCAACGGATTTCGACTACGTGTGGATTCTCGACTCGGACACGGTGGTGCTGCGGCCTGACGCGTTGCGCGCGAGCGTCGCCTTTCTCGAAGCGCAGCGGGCCGCGCTCATCGGCCAGCATCAGCCCCACAAGGGAATGCCCGAAGGCTACGCGCACGTCAGTGCGCTGCTCGTCGATCCGGTCCAAGTCTGGCGGCGCGGGATCGCGCCCTTCGAGGAGGCCGGCACGCCGGCCGAAGCGCTCCAGATTTCTTTGCGGCGGCGTGGCGGGGCCATCCGCGATTTTCCCTGCCGCAGCCACAACTACATCCTGCACCTGGGCCGCGGCACGCTGGCGCAGATCAAGGAAACGCAGGACCAGAGCAACCGTTACTACGGCTGGGCCGCGCAACATTCGCAGACCCACTTCCATGGCAATCCCGACGGCGCGCAAATTCACCAGCAATTCCTCGCCGCCTTCCGCGCGGAAGTGCCGGAGTTGAATCCGCAGAGCCTCACCGCCGCCTGCCAGCGCGCCGAGCGCGTGCGGCTGAACCTGCCGGCCCCGCCGCCTCATGCCGCCGCCTGATTTGAAAATCGCCGCCATCGTCCCGGTCTTCAACCGCCCGCGCGTCGCTCTCGAATCGCTCGACAGCGTGCTCGCCCAGTTGTGGCCGCCCGCGCAATTGATCATCGTGGACGACGGCTCGACCGACGACACGGCGGCGTGCGTGGAGGAATGGATCGCGGCGAAACGTCCGCCATTCGAGACGCGGCTGATTCGCCAGACCAACCAAGGCGCTGCCGCCGCCCGCAATCGCGGCGTGGCCGAGGCGGGCGATTGCGAACTCCTCGCCTTCCTCGACTCCGACGATCTCTGGCCCGCCGATTATCTGGAGCGCATGAGCGAGGCGTTGTGTCGGCAGCCCGACGCCGTGGCCGCGTCCTGTGATCGCACCAACCTTGATCTCGCCACGGACGAAATTGATCCGCACCACTACGACCACTACGAGCGCGGAGACAAAAGCGTGACCACGATCATCTTCATGGACGGCCCGCCCGGCACGCCGAACACCGTGATGCGCGCTGCGCCCTTCCATCAGCTCGGCGGCTTCGACTCGCGCTGGCCGACCGGACAAGACTACGACCTGATGCTGCGTCTGAGCCTGCGGGGCCGCTGGCTCCACGTCACCGGTGCGCCCGTGACGACGCGCAATCACACGGAGCTGAAAGCCGGCGGCGGCGAACCGCCCCTGAGCCGCAAGTTCAACGACCGCGTCTTCCGCCGCGCCCAACTGCTCCACGCCTTCATCCACGAACACGGCGGCGCGGCGGCGGTGCCGGAAAAATTATGGCGCGCGCGCCTCGGCGCACTGTGGTTTCGCGCCGGGCGAAAACTCGTGGAACTCAACCGTGCCGCTGAAGCGCAGGATTGTTTCCGCCGCGCCATCGCCGCGCAACCGTGGCACCTGCCCGCACGCTGGCGGCTGCTCTTCTCTCGTAGGTGACGACGTAAGGAGTCTCCAATTAAGTTTTCCGCAGAACGGTGTGAGACTCGTCACCTCGTCACCTACCGGTGCGCCGCCCACACTTGCCACGGCGAAACGGCCCGGCGTACCATGTCCGCCTCGTTGCACACCATGCGCATCGCCCTCAGCCTCGAACTGCTCGACCCGCGCCGCGGCGGCGCGGAAGGCGCCACCCTGCGGCTCATCCGCGCCCTTGCCGCGCGCGGCCACGAAGTCCATGTCCTCACGCGCGCCGTTTCCTGCGAACTGCCGGCCAGCGTGCAGGTGCATCTGATTCCCGCGCGCCGGCCCACTGTCGCGTTGCGCCACTGGGCGTTTGCCAACGGCGTGGCCCGCGTGCTGCGCGAAAATTCCTTCGACGTCTCCGTGGCCTGCGGACGCGGCTACGCCGAGGACGCGGTCTGGTCGCACAACGGCGGCCAGGCGGCGGCTTCGCGCGGCGAGACGCGCAGCTATTACTTCAGCCCCTTCCGCCAATGGCTGCGCCGAGGCCAGGATTTCTACAGTCCGAAAGGCTGGGCCTACCGCACGCTGGAGCGAAAGCGTTTCGCCGGACGATCCCCGCGCATCCTCTCCGTCTCGCAAATGGTCGCGGATGAATTCCAACGCGACTACGGCGCGGACCCCAAACGCACCCGCGTGGTCTATAATCAGGTCGAGTTGGAACGCTTCGGCGCAGAGAAAATCCGGCCGCTGCGCGCGGCGGCGCGTGCGGCGCTCGGCTTGACGGAGGGCGAACTGGCCATCCTGTTCGTTGGGCAGAATTTCAAACGCAAGGGACTGCGCACGCTGGTCGAGGCGGCGGGAGAATTGCAGCGGCAGGGGCGCAGCTTCCAAGTGCTCGTGGCCGGTTCGACGCCGGAACGCGGCGCTCCCTACGCGCGGCTCGCGCGGCAACTGGGTTGCGCGGAACGCCTGCGCTTTCTCGGCCAGCACGCGCGCGTCGAGGAACTGTACGCCGCCGCCGACGTGCTGTGCCTGCCGACATTCTACGATCCCTGCGCGCTCGTGGTGGTGGAAGGCATGGCCGGCGGACTGCCCGTGATCACGTCGCGCTATAATGGCGCCAGCGAGATGCTGCACCACGGCATTGACGGCTTCGTGCTGCAAGAGCCGTCCGACACCGCCGAGTTTGCCGGCGTGCTGGCAAAGTTATTCGACCCCAAACTACGCGAACAGATCAGCGCCGCCGCCATCGCCACCGCGCGCGCCGTGTGCCTGCAAAATCCCGCCAACGACATCGTGGCCGCCGTGGAAGACCTGGCGCGGACGCGGTGATCAGCAGCAGACACGCAGGCTTTTTCTAAACTTACTTACCAGTTGCCTGCGGCGTCGCCTCGCCCTTCTCCAAGCCCAGCGCCCACTTGATGCCGCCGAGGATGTGCTTCTGGTAGCGCTTGTTCTCCCACACCGCCTCGTTGTGGCCGAGCGACGTGTAGAACACCTTGCCCTGCCCGAACTCCTTGCACCACGCGACCGGGAAACGGCCCGCTTCCTTCTTCTTGTTCGGATGCTTGTCGAGCACGAGCAGCTCGCGCACTTTTGTCGGGTCGTAATTCTTCATCAGGTAAATCTCCTCCTGCTCGAGGCAGAACGATTCGCCCAAATCCTTCGTCGCCGGATGCTTCGAATCCTGCACCAGACACTCCACGCCCACCTGCGCGCCGTGTCCGGCAAACTCGCCGCCAATCATCTCGATGTACGGCCGGAACGCCGGATACGTGTCCGTGGCGCTGTGCATGCCGATGAACACGCCGCCGTTCTTCACCCAGTCGATCAGCGCCTGATTGTCCGGCAGCGGCAGGTTGCCCGTGGTGTTGGCGAAGATGACCGCGTCGTATTTCTTCAAATTCTCCGCGCTGAGTTTGTTCGCGGATTCTTTCATGGCCTCGTCGTAGCTGGCTTGCGCGGCTTTCACTTCGGCCGGGTTGGCGTTCCACTTTTCCAAGTCCTCTTTGAACTTCGCCGTCGCGCTTTCGTAGCGCGCGAGGTCGGTCTCATATTTCTTCTTGGCGTTGTCGTCCGCGTCGGCGGCCAGCGCGCGCGGCTTCTGCGGCTCGCGCGGTTTTTCCGGCACCTTCACCGTCGGCTGCTGCGCGTAATCCACCACCGTGAACGCCTTGCTGTCCTTGCCCAACTGCGTGAGCACCTTTTCCGCCGTGGCGATGGAGCTGTGCCGGAAGCCCTGCGTGATGCTGACGACCAGCACCTTCTTCGGCTCCGCCGCCGCAGCGGTGAAGGCGAGCACGCACGAGGCGACGACAGGAATGAGTTTGCTGAACAATGAGAATGTTTTCATGGCAATGATTTGTCTGAGTTCGCAGACGGTTCTGCGCGAGGCGAATTCAATTGGCAAGCGCGGTTTTGCCGGTCGTGACGGAGCGCGGGCTTTCCAGCCCGCAGCAACGTGCGAAGACGGGAGGCGTGCTGATGAAACCGCACCGCCCGGCTTTCGTAGCTTGCTGCGGACAGGAATGTCCGCGCGCCATGAGCGCATTGGAGCCGCGCCCCCATAATTCCACTTGTCGCTTTCGCGCGCTACGCCAACATCCCGCGCATGGAATGGGTCATCACCCTACTCGTTGCCGGAGCAGTTCTGATGCTCTTGGAGACGATCTTGCCCGGACTCATCGCGGGCATCCTGGGTTTGCTCTGCCTCATCGGCGGCGTCATCCAGGCTTACGTTGTGTTCGGCGCGGAGATTGGCAACTACGTCCTCGCCGGCGTCGTGGTCGCGCTGATGATTGGCACTTTCCTCTGGGTCAAATATCTGCCCACGTCGCGCGCGGGCCGTGTGTTCGCTTCCAAAAGCATTGGCGGAAACGTCAACGCCGAACGCCCGGAACTGCTCCACCAATCCGGCACCACCCTCACCACGCTGCGCCCGTGCGGCACCGCGCTCATCGGCGGCCGCCGCGTGGATGTCGTGACGGAAGGCTCTTTCATCGAACCGCAAACGCCCGTCAAAGTCGTCGCCATCGAAGGGCTGCGCGTCGTCGTCCGTGCTTTGTCCGAAACGTCCGCTCCAACTCAAACTTAAAATTATGCAACACCTCCCCTGGCTTCTGGCCCAAATGCAGTTCAGCCCCGTCAAGCTCGTCATCTACGCGATTCTCGGCATCGCGCTCTTCGTGATGGTGCTCATCGTCGCCACTTTCGCCAACATCTGGATCCGCGCCTGGACCAGCGGCGCGAGCGTCAAGTTCAGCGAACTCATCGCCCTCCGCCTGCGCCGCGTGCCCGTGGGCATGATCGTGGACTCGCGCATCACCGCCGTGAAATCCGGCCTGCCCGTCACCATCGACGATCTCTCCACGCACTACCTCTCCGGCGGCAACGTCGAGATGGTCGTGCTCGCGCTCATCGCCGCGAAGAAGGCCGGCATCCACCTTGAGTTCGACCGCGCCTGCGCCATCGACCTCGCGACCAAGGGCACCGGCAAAACCGTGTTGGAGGCCGTGAAGACGTCCGTGAACCCCAAGGTCATTGACTGCCCCGCGCCCTCCTCCGGCAAAATCACCATCGACGCCGTGGCCAAGGACGGCATCGTCATCCGCGCCCGCGCGCGTGTGACCGTGCGCACGAATCTCGAACGCTTCGTCGGCGGCGCGACCGAGGAAACGATCATCGCCCGCGTCGGCGAAGGCATCGTCTCCACCATCGGTTCCGCCGCGAGCTACAAGGACGTGCTCGAGAATCCCGACCGCATTTCCAAGACCGTTCTGGACAAGGCGCTCGATTCCAACACTGCGTTTGAAATTCTCTCCATCGACATCGCCGACGTGGACGTGGGCGAAAACGTGGGCGCGAAGTTGCAGGCCGAGCAGGCCGAGGCCAACAAGCTCATCGCGCCGGCCCACGCCGAAGTCCGCCGCGCCGCCGCCGTGGCCACCGAGCAGGAAATGGTCGCCCGTGTCTCCGAGATGCGCGCCCGCGTCGTCGAGGCCGAGGCGCAAATCCCGCTCGCCATGGCCGAAGCCTTCCGCGCCGGCCATCTCGGCGTCATGGATTATTACAAGATGAAGAACGTGCAAGCCGACACCTCGATGCGCGAGAACATCGCCGGCACCGGCCAGCAGACGTCGAAGAACTCGTGATTCCCGAAATGGAAATCTTGCGTCAACCAGCGCGAACGGAGCGCGGCCCGCAGCCCCTTTCGCGCAAAGCCGGAGCTTTGCGCTCCTATTCCCATGCTCGCTGAACTCAACAACAACGTCATCGGCATCATCATCGCGATCATCGTGACGATCGTTGCTTCGCTCGTGAAGAAGAAGCAGCCGGAGGATGAGTGGGAATTACCGCCCGAACTCAAACCGCGCCGCGACCAACCGCCTCAGCAATCACAGCCGCCGAAGGTCAGCCGCTGGGAAGAAGAACTGCGCCGTGTCCTGCAAGAGCAGCCGCGCCCGCAGCCATCCGCGCCACCGCCGCTGATTTACCAGCAACCACCACCGCTGGCGCAGACGGAAGAATACCAGACCTCGTCCGATGAAGGCGCGCAGGAGGAACCCGCCGTCCCGCGCCTGCACGCGCTCACCGAAGCCGCTGCCAGCCAGGCCCACGCCGCCTCGCTCTGGCAACGCACGCAGGATCAGTTGCATCAACTCCACGGCCCGACGCACCGCGCCGCCGCTCCCGCCTCGGTGCATCATGTGGAGGTGGCGCCGGACATCCGCGCGCTGGTGAACTCCCTGCGCCACCCGCACACCGCGCGCACCGCCATCCTCGCCTCCATCATCCTCGGCCCGCCGCGCGCCTTCGAAGTTTGAACCAACCAAACCCTTGCTCTACTACGCTGTAGTCTTCCTGCTCATCGCCATTCTCGCTGGCATTCTTGGTTTCGGCAGCCTCAGCGGCCTCGCCGCGACCATCGCCAAGGTGCTGGTCGTCGTGTTTCTCGTGCTCTTCGTCCTCTCGTTGTTGAAGAGGAAGAAGTGAGAGCCGAAATAATGCGTCGTCACTGGTGGTTCATCGTGGCAGGCGGACTTTTCGCTGTCCTCGTGGCCGGGTTGGGCTGGCAAGTTGTTTCTCCGAGCCGTGTCGTTCCGCCCTTGTCCGTTTCTTTCACCGGCTGGACGAACAACCCGGTTCGTATGCTTAGCCCTGCGGGACGCATCGAACTCGGAGCCGGCGCGACCGGGCGCTGCGCCTTGTTCTGGGTCACCAACACTGGGCCGAACGGCAGCAGGCTTTGGTTTGATTCCAAACAAGTAGAACAAAAAGTCGCTGGAGAGTGGCGTCCATTCATCCCCACGAACAATTCATGGAGCGGTGTCGGAGGCAGCTTGTGGATGGGACAATACGGTTGCACGTATGCCGTCGGTTGGCCTCCGGGTCTGGACACGAACGCCGTCTGGCGGCTGCAAGTGCGATGCGGAAAAGACCGCTCATCACTGCAACTGTGGATCAACTCGTTGCTCGTCCGGCAGATTTTTCGCAACAGCAAAGAGTTCGTAACTCTCACCAGCACGGAAGTGGTTCCGTGATCAAAAAAGCCTGCGATGCCGGAGGACGCCTGAAAAGCGGCGCTAAAGCGACCGCACTCCAAACGCTCCGCGAGTTCAGAGGCGTCAGATGCTGCGCGCCAGCGTTTGGTGTGCGGTCGCTTCAGCGCCGCTTTTTGAACCGTGATATTTTCAGAGTGCATCCCCATTCACTGATTACTTCCGACTCCACCGCTCCCGAATAACCTTCCCAACCCCTTCGTCCACTCCCGCCTGATGAACCGTGCTTTGTTCCCGAAGATTTGTCTCACGCTGACGCTCGCCGCCGCGTCGGCTTTTGCCGCTGACGTGCCGAAGAGCGTGAAGGTGCCCGCGGGCTGGAAGGTGACGATGTTCGCCGCCCAGCCCGATGTCGGCTACCCGACCTGCCTGAGCACCGCGCCGAACGGCGACCTCTACGTGGGCATTGATGAGAACGGCTCCATTGACGCGAAGGCCAATCGCGGCCGCGTGGTGCGCTGCACGGACACGGACGGCGACGGGCAGGCGGACAAGTTCGTGACCTTCGCCACCATGGATTCGCCGCGCGGAATCTGGTTCGACCACGGCACGCTCTACGTCATGCACCCGCCGCTCGTCACGGCGTTCACCGACGACGACGGCGACGGCATCAGCGACCGCAGCGAAGTGCTCGTGCGCGGGCTGGGCTTCGATCTGAAATTTCGCGGCGCGGACCACACCGTGAACGGAATGCGGATGGGCATTGATGGCTTCCTCTACATCGCGTGCGGCGATTACGGCGCGACGAACGCCGTGGGCAAGGACGGCGTGCGCCTGCAACTCCACGGCGGCGGCATCGTGCGCGTGCGTCCCGACGGCACCGGCCTCGAACTCGTCTCGCACGGCCAGCGAAACATTTACGCCGTGGCCGTCTCGCCCGAGATGGATCTCTTCACGCGCGACAACACCAACGACGGCGACGGCTGGGATGTGCGCCTCTCGCACGTCGTCATGAGCGGTCATTACGGCTACCCGACGCTCTACAAGAAATTCGGCGACGAAATCATCCAGCCCCTTGCCGATTACGGCGGCGGTTCGCCCTGCGGCGCGCTCTTCATGGATGAACCCGGCTTCCCCGACGGTCTGGGGCGCGGGCTTTACACCGTCGAATGGGGCAAGGGCGGGATCTTCCGTCATCCCCTTACTCCCAACGGCGCGAGTTGGAAGGCCGGCCAGGAAAAATTCGTGGGGCTGGAGCGCCCGACCGACTTCGACGTGGACGGCTCCGGCCGCCTCTACATTTCGAGCTGGCAGGGAGCGACCTTCACCTACAACGGTCCCAACGCCGGCTACGTGGTGCGCGTCACGCCGCCCGGCTTCGCGCTCAAGCCGTTTCCCGATTTGAAAAAGTCCGGCCACGCTGAGCTGCTGAAACACATCGCCTCCCCCAGCGCCTTCGCCCGGCTGTACGCCCAGCGGGAAATTCTGCGCCATGGCGGCAAGGCTGATTTCAACGGGGGGCTGGAAAAACTCGCCGCATCCGATGCACCGATGCCGCAACGCATCGCCGCCATTTTCACTTTGGAACAACTGGGCGGGGCGGGGCCGCGCGATATTTTGGTCCGCCTCGCGAGCAAGGATGATCTGCGTGAATTCGTTT
>JANNGC010000227.1:0-2307 GCA_031380445.1 Pedosphaera sp. | reverse complement strand
GGATGCGGAGCACGTCGGGTTTGATCTGGCGCACTTGATTGAGCAACCACACGCCTTTCTCGCCGGGCATCAATTGATCGGTGATGAGCAGGCCGACTTCATCCGCCTGATCCTGGAGAATTTTCAGCCCCTCGACGGCGGTCGGCGCGGTCTTGATGCGAAAGACGTGGCCGTAGGCGCGGGTGAAGTTCTTGAGCGACTTCTCCTCATCGTCCACGTAGAGCACGATGTATTTTTTGTAATCAATCATAGGGGTTAAGCGGCCAGGGCCTCGCGGCGGGCGGCGGGCAAATCCAAGGTGAACTCGCAGAATTTGCCGCGTTCGCTCTGCACAGTGATCGCGCCTTGATGCTCCTGGATGATGCGGAAGCAGATGCTCAGACCCATGCCCATGCCGCGCCCGATGTCGCGCGTGGTGAAGAACGGGTCAAAAATTTTCTGCAAATTTTTCGGGTCAATGCCCTCGCCGTTGTCGCGCACACGGAGCAGCACGCGGCCGTTCTCGCACGAGCCGGTGATGCGAATCAGCGGCGGCTCGTCACCGGGCGGACGGGTCTTGAGCGCGTCGAGCGCGTTCTGGATCAGGTTCACGAAGACCTGCGTCAGCTTGTTCTTGTTCGCATGGCAGAGCAGATCAGCGGGCACGTCGTGCTCGATGTGGACCTTCTCCTTCCATTCGCTGCCGAGGAAACGAATCGAGGAAGTCACCACGTCGGCTACCTTCACCGAGTCGCGCTGGTCAGCGTCAGGATGCGAGAAGGTGCGGAGATCGGAGACGATGTTCTTCACGCGCTCGACGCCTTCGTTGATGTCCTGCACGACCTCGGTGAACTCCTCGGGGCTTTCGCTGGCGAGGCGCTGGCCTTGGTTCTTGAGAATGTAGAGGCCGGTGGTCGCGTAGTTCAGCGGGTTGTTGATCTCGTGGATGAGTCCGGCACTGAGGCGTCCGAGCGAGACGATTTTTTCCGTCTGCACGAGTTGCGACTCGGTTTCTTTGAGCTGCTGGAGCGTGCTCTGGAGCACGGTGTTCTGCACGGCCAGTTCCTTCTGGTTCTGGTCGAGTTCGTATTGGGCGGCAAATTCGCTGAAGCGCAGGCGGTTGTAGAAGGCGTTGCCGGTCACGACGATGATGCCGGTGAGGATCAGGAAGTAGAGGTTGTTGATGAAGCCTTCCCAGTTGCGAAGCGGGCCGGTCTGCACCGCGCCCGTGACGAGATACATGAGCGTGACCCCGGCGACGGCGAACAACGACTCGAAGAAGGTCCAATGCCCGACCACGCTCACGGCGAGCAGCACGAGGTTCAGCCCGGCGTAGTAGGGCGAGCCCATGTCACCGGTCAGGTGAATCATCCACGCGATGCAAAACGCCGGCACAAACGGAATGGGCAGCCCGAGCCAGCGGACGTGTTTCTTGCCGAAGGCCGACGTGTGGAGAATCCAGAGCACCAGCGCCAGCGCGGAACCGAAGAGCCGGATCCAGAAAAACGGTTCCAGCTTTTCACGATAGACAAAGTAGTCGAGCACCACGCCCGCCGGCATGAGGAAGACCACGAGGGCGGACGCGATCTGGCCGGTGTGGATGCGCTCTTGCAGCTCGTTGGCGCGGTGCGCCTCTTGGAACGCGGGTTGAAGAAGTAGTGATGGATTAACCATGTTGGGGTTTCCTCGCTTCCATAAACAGGTTCACTCCGGTCATGTCGGAGCGGATCTGAAAATTTTCCGCCGCCACTTGTGTGGGCCGCAGCGCCTGGAGCGCGGGTCCCTTGCGGCAGATGAGATGCCAGTCGAGCAAATGCTCCGTGCCGACTTGCACGGGATTGAATGGCGCGACGTTGGTGGCCAGCAGCACGCCGCCGGGCGACACCCAGTCGTAAAGCAGCGTCATCAACCGCTGGCAGACGGCGTCGGTCAGGTAATCGAACAGTCCGGCGCAGTACACAAAATCATATTGCCCATCATGGGGCCGCGCCTTGGTCGAGTCCCGGCTCCGGCTCGCTTCCTTGATGAGCTGATGGACGGAGCGCTGGATGAATTGCACCGGCGTGCGCCGTGAGTACTGCCGTTTCAAATCGCGGAACACGGCGGTGACGTGCTGGATGGTTTCCTCGTTGAAATCCAGCAGCGTGAACTCCGTGCGGTTGCTCGCCTCTTGCGTGCGGAGAAAATCCTGGATCTCGACCGCCGGCCCGCACGCCAGGCAGAACACCCGCATCGGACGCCCCTCGGAGGCGAGGCGGGCCGTCTCCTCCACGAGCCGCTGGGTCAGGTAGCTGAGACGGTTGCGATGCGCGACGGCCGGCGGCTGCC
>JANNGC010000226.1:0-2624 GCA_031380445.1 Pedosphaera sp. | reverse complement strand
TTCGACGATGTGGTCGAAGCCGCCGAGGTTTTTTGCGATGAGGACGAAGGCGAGCGTGCCGAAGGTGAGGAACATCACAGTTTGAAATGCATTCACCCATGCCGTGCCTCTCATGCCGCCGAAGAAGACGTAGCTCATCACCACCAAGGCCACGATGGCGCTGCCGAGTTCAAAGCTGATCCAATGTTTTGGTTCGAGGACGGTCTGGCCGTTGCGCAGCACTTCCATCATCACGGGATTGCCGGCGGCGTCCTTCACCGTGGTCAAGGTTTCCAGCGTGTGGCCGCCGCCCATCATCCCGATGATGATGTAGGGCACGAGCATCGCGGCCGTGAGCGCGAAGAGTACGGTGCCGATGAAGGAACATTCCCAACGGTCGCGAAAGAACTGCACCTGCGTCATGTGCCCGAAGCGTTTGCCCAAGGCCCAGAGCCGCGTCCCGATGAAAAAGATGCAGAGGGGAATAACGATTCCCGACGCCGACGCCATCAGTCCGTAAACGCCGATGCCGCGCTGATAGGCGAGACCCGAGCTGCCGAGAATCGCGAACGCCGTCATGTTCGTGCCGAAGAGGGAGAGCAGAAACACGTAAGGCCCGAGCGAGCGGCTGGCCACGAAGTAATCCTCGCCCGTGGCCTTGCCTTTGCGGAAGGCAAAGATCCCGATGTAGAGGATGACGGCGAGATAAGCGAAGACGACCAGAGCCGGAATCACCGCTTGCCCTCCACCTTGACTTTGTTGTCCTGGCGATACGGTTCAACCGTTTCCAGATGCGCGGGCCAGGCAAACTTCACGAAAACCCACATCAACGCGGCCGCTGCCAACGAATAGGCGGCATGATACGCGAGGCCAATGGGCATGAAGCCGAAGAGCAGCGGTTCGGCTTTGTTCCAGTTCCAGAAATCCTGGTGCAGCACGTAAATCACGGCGACCAGGAGAGTGAGGAGAATGCTTTTCTTCATGTGTGTTCCGTCAGTTGAAAATCCACTGCCACGCTTCCGAGCTGCCCAGGCAGAGCGCCGCGAAGAAACCGAGGCAGAAGATGAATTGTACGCAGCCGGCGATGAACACCGCCCCGTCGCGTTCGAGACCGGCGGCAGCGAGCAGGATGATGGTGAAGGCGGGGAAGGCGTTGCTGAACGGCACGGGCAGCGGCAGCAGTAGGAGCAATCCGCAGATAACAATGATCACGCCGCTGGCGCGCTGAAACGCGGCGGGATATTCGGGATAGAACAGGCGTGGCTTGAGCAACTTTTCCAACCGGCCGAACGCACGGCTCGCCGCAAGCAGCAGCTTCGGCAGAAAGCGCGCAGGGAGGATGCGGGACGTGACGCGTTCCGGCAGCCATGGGTTTTGCCCCAACACCATGCGCATTCCCAGCAGCGCGATGATGAGGCCGAACACCGTGGAGAATCCGGGCAGCGGGATCGGCGTCACAAACGGGAACGCGAGGAACAGCAGCAGCGCATTGTAGCCGCGCAATTGCAGCACGTCGGTCAGCTCGCCCAGTCGAACGGATCGATCCTTAAATCCTGCGGCCAGCCGGGCGAGTTGGCTCGACAAGGTGCGTTTCAGCACGCGTGGCTGACGGTGAGTCACGACCGTTTCAGGTGAATCGATCATGGCGCGTTCATCAACGGTTGCGGATTCGTTTTCACTTCGCGGTTCGGCTGCGGCGTGAGCAACATCTTGTCCACGGACTGGCCGTCGAGATCGATCACCTCGAAGCAGATTGATTCTGCGACAAAGGTGTCGCCTTCACTGATCGGTTGCTTGAGCTGTCGGGTCACGAATTGCGCGACCGTCGTGCCGCGCGGGATCGGATGCAGCCCGGGCATTCCATTCAACTCGGCGGCGAGCTTCGCCACATCGTAGTGGCCGTCCACGAGCCAGGTGCCATCGGGCCGGAGCCGTGCTTCGGGACGATGGCGGTCTTCACGCGCGGGGATTTCGCCCACGATGGTTTCGAGCAGATCCACGAGGGTGACCAAGCCCGTGAGTTTTCCATTCAGATCACGGACGAGCGCGATGTGGCGGCCGGTTTGTTTGAACTGCTCCAGCACTTGCAAAACGGTGTCGGTAGGCGAGACAAACAACGGCTCCGTCATCAGATCGCTCACGTCCGCTTTCGCTCCGGCGGCGACGTTGGCATAGATGGCTTTCACGGCGACCACACCGACCACCTCGTCGCGGTCGCGGTCATAGACCGGATAACTGGAGTGTCCCGACACGACAATCTTGTGCCAGACGCGCTCGTGCGGTTCGTCCACGTGGAGGCACACGAGCTTGGGTCGCGGCGTCATGATTTCGCGAACGGGCATGCGGTCGAAAGCGAGGACGGATTCCACCATTCGCGGCTCGGCGTGATGAAACTCGCCCGCCGCCTGGCCTTCGCGCAGGAGCAGTTTCACCTCGTCCTCCGCGGTGACAGTCACGCGCTGGGCCTTCGCACGAAATGCCTTCAGGATGAGATCGGTCGCGAATCCGAGCAGGCGAATGAACGGCTGCGCGGCGCGGCTCAACCATTCCACTGGCCGGGCGAACCGGCAGGCCACGCCCTCGGGGTCAGCCAGCGCCAGTCGCTTGGGCACGAGTTCGCCGATCACCAGTGAGAGAAACGTGAG
>JANNGC010000206.1:0-3436 GCA_031380445.1 Pedosphaera sp. | reverse complement strand
TTGAAACGCGCCTTCGACCATCAGGCTGATGGCGTCGGCATCGCTCATGTTTGCGCAATGGAGTTTGTGGTCGAGAATCGTGTTGCACACGGCGCGCAGATAAAACTTCAACTGGTTCAGGCGGAGCTGAAGTTCATCCGGCCCGGCACCGTAGCCCTGGTCGAGCATCATCTGCTCGGTGTAAACGGCCCAGCCCTCGATCATGACGCCGGAACCGAGCACGCGACGGATGAGTGAGGGCGCGCGCGCGGAGTATTCGAGCTGCACGTAGTGACCGGGATACGCCTCGTGGATGGTGAGGATTTGCAGCATGTGGCGGTTGTATTCCTCGAGGAGACTTTGCGTGCGCTGCGCGGTCCAATCTTTGGCGGGCGGGGAAATGGCATACATGCTCGGGGCTTCTGGATCGAGGGCCGGGGCACCATTCAGATAAGCGAGAGAATTGCCGCGCTGAAATTCCGGCATCTCAATTATCTGGCAGCGATCCGGCTCGGGCAGACGTAGAATGTTTTTCTCGCGGATGAATTTCTTGATCGCGTCCACCTGCGCGCGCGCGTCGGCGAGCAGTTCCTCCGGCTTGCTGTGCTCCTTGGACACGGCGGCAATGACCTTCGCCACCGTCGCGCGCTTGCCCGCCGCGTCTGTGACGGGCAACGGCATGGTCGGGAAGTAGCGATGCCAGAGCTGGCGCGAGACGACATACATGTCGTTCTGCACGCGCGTGAATTCCGCCTCCGCATCGCGCAGCACTTCGTCCGCGCTCAGTCCGGCGTTCAACGTGTATTCGAGCTTCCTGGCGAACTTGCGTTTGCCCAGACGCCACTCATCCGTCGCGCGGGGCAACAGTTCCTTTTCCATCCACTGCTGATAGTCCTTGAGCACCAGCACCACGCGCGCGGCCTCGGCCTTGAGCGCGGGCAACTGCGGCGACGCGCCGATAAACTCGAAGATGTCGCTTTCGTAAAAACCAATGGAGCCTTGGTTCTGCTTGATGGCCGTCTCCAGCACGGCACGCGGCGGATTTTTGAGATTCACTTTCGCCGCCGCGACCACCGCGGGGATGTGCTTCATGCGCGCGATAGCATTGGCCACGTTCGTCTCCTTCGGCAGCCGCGACTGGGTGAGGATGAGGAACACGCTGTCGCTGATGTATTCGTTGTAAGCGCGCGGATTGGTGGCGAACGGCTGCGTGTTTTCCCGCACCCAAATGGACGCTTCTAGCTCGTAATTGAAGATGTCGAAGTTAATGCGTTCGTCCGGTGACAGCTTCGCGCGGTCAATTTCCTTGTACAGTCGCGCGCGGGATTGCTTCAAGTGCGCGAGCGACTTCTTCAACGCGGCGGGTGAAAGGTCGTCCAGTCTGGCATCGAAACGATGGTCGCCGAGCTGCGTCGCCTCCATCGGATGCAGCGCGAACCGCTCATCGAGGTAATGGCGGAAGAAGGATTCGAGTGGCGAGTCCGCAGCCAAGGCCGGCGCAACCAGCGCACCGCACAACGCGACGGCGATAATATAATTTTTCAAAGTCTTACGCATAACGATCTGGATTCAGCAGTGTGAGGTCGAGAGAAGGCTTTTCGCCACTGAGTATTTCGCTGACGAGCCGGCCGGTGATGGGGCCAAGGCTGAGACCCATCATCGCATGGCCAGTCGCGATGGTGAGGTTCGAGAACTTCGCGGTGCGCCCGAGATACGGCATGCCATCGGGTGAACAGGGACGCAACCCGCGCCACGGTTGGATGCCCGCGAAATCTTCTGCGGTGAATTTCGGAAAGTATTTCACCGCCGCCTTGATGATGCCGCGCACCCGAACGGGATTGATGTCCTCGTTCAGCCCCGCAATTTCCATCGTGCCGCCAAAGCGCAAGGTATCGCCCATCGGCGTGACCGCCACACGCGCCTCGGTGAGGATGGAGCAGAGCTGCGGCAACTCGCGCGGCTCGGTGAGCGTGAGGCTGTAGCCTTTGCCGGCTTGCATCGGAAGTGGCAACCCAAGCTCGCGCCCAATCACCGGCGACCACGAGCCGCCCGCCAGCACAAACTCATCCGCCAAAAATTCCACCGACGAAACTTTGTCGCATATGCAACAAAGTTTTGTAGTGCCGTCCGCGCTGGTCTCCAGCCGGACAGGGCCAAGCTCGGTGTTCCAGACAAACTTCACGCCCAGCGCCTCGCACTGCCGTTTCAATCCCGCCATGAAGCGATTCGGCGAGAGATGGCAGTCCTTCGGAAAATACACGCCGCCCGCGACATCCATCGTCACGTCGGGATCGAGTTTCGCCACGCCGTTGCGATCCAACACTTGGGCCGGCACGCCGAGTTGATTGGCCTGCGCGGCATACTTCGCCTCGTCGTCCAGCCCGTGCTGGGTTTTGCAGAGCATCACCAAGCCCTTCTTCACGAGACCAAAATCGTTGTCCGGCAATGCGGCCAGTTCCTCGAAGCAATCCCGGCTTGCGAAACTCAAATCACGAATCAACGGCGCGCTGCGCTCGACGTGCTTCGCGTTCGCCGCGCGCATGAACTTCCAGCCCCACGACATCAGCTCCCAGTTCAGGCGCGGCTTGATGTAGAGCGGCGACTCGGGATTCCACATCCACTTGAACGCCGTGCCCACGACGCCCGGCGCCGCCAGCGGCACGAAGTGACTCGGCACCACCATGCCCGCATTGCCGAACGAGCAGCCGTCGCGCCGCTCCGGGTTGCGGTCAATCAGCGTGACGCGATGCCCGCGCCGCGCGCAGTAGTAGGCCGTGGACAAACCGATGACGCCGCCGCCAATAATGACAATGGATTTGGATTCAGAACTCATTTGAGAGAGGAACGGATGGCCGAGAACCGTGCGCGAATGTCGTCTGCTGAACCAATCGTCAGCCACACATCGTACTCAAACTTCATTCCCGGCGTGATGGCGAAGCTCTTGACTGGCGCGAAGTAGGAGCATGAGCCGTGTTCGCGTTTGCCGTCACCGAAGCGATAGCAAGTGAGCGTGTCCGCGACAGGCACCAGTGCGCCCACGCCGAAGTTGTTGGTGTTCACGTAGGCCGCCCAGTGCTCGGTCATTTTTCGCGATTCGTTCGGCCAGCCGGGCTTCGAGCGATGCACCGCCTCGCCGCTCCACGCGTTCGTGCCTTGATAAACCAGCAGCGTGTCGAACTGTGGTTCGATGAACACAGCCGGCAGCTCGTGCGGAACTTTCGGGTGGGAGTTGGTGCCGGTGTAAGTCATGCGAAACTTCACATGCGCAAGCTGGCCCGTGAGAGAAATCCATTCCTCGAAAATCACGTCCGGCAAATCCGCGCCCGAGGCCCAGTGCTTGCCCATCGACTTCGCGTAGAGCGACGTGCGCTCCGCTTTGAACTCGAGCAAGCGCGCCGGACTGCCGCGCCAGTCGCCGCCCTGCACCGGGTTCCAACGCCACGGCTGTTTGTTCCAG
>JANNGC010000190.1:0-5163 GCA_031380445.1 Pedosphaera sp. | reverse complement strand
GGGCGGGCGCAGGGGGTGGGGCAAAATCCGGCGCGGGTCACGGCGGTGGGAGCGCGGGGCCCCGCCCCGCCCGGTCCCAGTCCGGGCGCGCCCGGCGCGGGGTGGTAGACCGGCGCTCCGCACTTGCTCGCCCAAGCCGTGGCCGCCGCGCTCGCGGAAGTCACCGGCGCGTATGGCCTCGGCGTGGTCTGCTCGGATTTTCCCGGCGTCATCATCGGCGCGCGGCGCGGCTCGCCGCTCATCATCGGCATTGGCGACGACGGACATTTTCTCGCCAGCGACGTGACCGCCGTGGCCGCGCACACGCGCCAGGTCGTTTATCTCGAGGACAACGACATCGTGACCATCACGGCGGATTCGTTCGGCGTGACAAACTTCGGCACGGCCAGCGACGTGAAGGTGAGCCAGATCGAATTCGACGCCACCGCCGTCGAGCAGGGCGAGTTCGCGCACTACATGCTCAAGGAAATTTTTGAGCAGCCGCGCACCATCGAGAACGCGCTGCGCGGACGCCTCGACCGGGACGCCAGCACGGCGAAGTTTGGCGGGTTGAACATGTCGCTCGCGGAATTGCGCGCGGTGAACCGCATCGTCATCACCGCGTGCGGCACGAGCTGGCACGCGGGCTTGGTCGGAGAATATCTTTTCGAGGGACTGGCGCACATTCCCACCGAGGTCGAATACGCCAGCGAGTTTCGTTACCGCAATCCGCCGCTCAGCCCGGACACGCTCGTCCTCGCCATCACGCAGTCGGGCGAAACCGCTGACACACTGGCCAGCCTGCGCGAGACGCGGCGGCGCGGGCACAAGGTGCTGGCGCTCTGCAACGTCGTGGGCAGCACCATCGCGCGCGAGGCGGACGGGGGAATTTATCTGCACGCGGGACCGGAGATTGGCGTCGCGTCCACGAAAGCCTTCACGTCGCAAGTCACGGTGCTGGCGCTGCTCGCGCTGATGATGGGGCGCATTCGCCAGCTTTCGCTGAACCAAGGCCGGGAGATGATTGACGCGCTGGAAGCGTTGCCGAAGCAGATTGAATCTGTGCTCGCCCAGAGCGCGGCCATCCAGAAGCTCGCGATGAAATACGCGGGCGCGGAAGATTTCTTCTTCCTCGGACGCCTCTGCAATTTCCCTGTGGCGCTCGAAGGCGCGCTCAAGCTCAAGGAGATTTCCTACATCCACGCCGAGGGCTATCCCGCCGCCGAAATGAAGCACGGCCCCATCGCGATGATTGACGAGCGCACGCCCAGCGTCGTCGTCATCCCGCACGACGCGATGTACGAGAAGACGTTGAGCAACCTCGAAGTCGTCCGTGCGCGCAAAGGCCCGATCATCGCCGTGACCACGGAGGACAACGCCGCGCTCGCGCAGCAGGTGGACGACGTGATTCTCGTGCCGAAAACTTTGGAGTGCCTCTTCCCGCTCATCGCCGTGGTGCCGCTGCAACTGCTCGCCTACCACATCGCCGTGGCGCGCGGCTGCGACGTGGACAAGCCGCGCAATCTCGCGAAGAGCGTGACGGTGGAATGACCCGCTCCCGCGTCGCTCAGATCAATCTTGCCAAACCAGCTTCACCGCGCGCGCTTTGGTGCTTCGCCCGCCCATTCGAGTTCAGCCTGCGCCTCGATGGTATGCCGTGCCCAAGGAATGGCCTCCAGACGGCGGCGCGGAATCGGCAGTCCGGTCATTTCGCAGACGCCGTAGCGGCCCTCCTGAATCCGCCGGAGCGCCGCGTCAATTTCTTCGAGCGCATTCTGCTCGTAAGCCAGGAGACCGAGGGTCAATTCACGGTCAGCCCAGTCACCGGCCGCTTCCACAGGTTGCCGGCTGGACGCGGGCGCGAGTTCTGCCGCTTCCTGGGCAAGCTCCTCCGTTTCCTGAATCACCATTTCCCGCAACTCCATCAGTCGCGCGTAATGATGACGCCACCCTTCCGGCACCGGCGGTTCCGGCGCCGGCAGCAACTGCCGGCTCGTCGCGCGCGACACCGTCCCCGCTGATGGTTTGGATTTCATAAGCTCAGGAATGCGCGTGGCAGCTTCCCGAACAGGCCGCGATGGCCGTGTGTTGCTCCAATGACTTCTGCGCCTGGGTCAGTTTTCTTCTCGTCGCTTGCAGACGTTGGATCACTAGCTGCGTGAGCCGCCGCATCACGGCATAGCCGAAGACCGGGTCTTCCTCGGCCCGCACGAGCAGGTGTCCTCCATCGCAGCACAGCACCCGCGTCGGTTGCGTGGCGCGCGCCTGAAAATGCCAGGCGAACGGCGGGAACAGCCAAGACCACCCCAGCACATCCCCCGCGCCCAGACCTTGAATCGTCGTCGTGTTGCCGCAACGCGAGACGGCCTCCAGTTCGATGCGGCCCGTCTGAATCAAATACAGCGTGTTGGCCGGATCGCTTTCGCGGAAAAGAATGTCTCCCACCCCGAAGCATTCCTCTTTGGCCTCGTGGAGGAACACCTGCCGGTGTGGCGCACTCATCCCCTCCAGGAACGGGTGCTGAAATGTGGCGGTTGAATTTTTCATGTTCGTCCTTCGCTTTTGATCTTCGTTCTCTCCAGAGCAACGTCCCACGAGGCGCCAACGGCAACTCACCCTGCCTTGTCGAAGATTCAACAAATTTGGCGGTCCTGTACTGGTTCGCCTTGGTGGCCTGATGTGGACGGCAAGATCTGCAAAAGGATGCGCAATTCATGGTGAGCGCGCTCTTGAGGAGTGGAGCAAGTTCTTCACGAGAAACGGGTCGCGCAAGCCGCTCGAAGCAACAGAGAAATCATTTAACCAGGAAAAATTATGATTGGTGCCACCATTACCGCCCTTGTCGTCGCCGTGCTCGTCAGCGGCTACATGCTGATCGTGAACCGGCTGCTCCGCACGGATGAACACTGGAGTGAAACCAACATGACGCCGCCCACCACGAAGCCGGCCACGCCGCCATCGTTTGGACGGACGGCCAAGTCGGCCCACGCCTGACCGGCAAGCTCTAGGAACGCCCCGGCGATTCCGTCCAGCGCGCGGCGAAGTGGATGAGTTCGGCGGCGGTGGAAATCTTGAGCTTCTGTTTGATGTTCACGCGGTGGACTTCCACGGTCTTCGCGCTGACGTGCAACTGAGCCGCGATCTCCTTCGTGCTGCGCCCCTGGCCGAGCAGTTGGAACACTTCAAACTCCCGGTCCGTGAGCCGCTCGACTGGTGACGCGCCATCCGCCCGGCGACCCGAAAAAGTTTCAAGAATCTTCGCGGCCATCTTCTCGCTGACGTACGTGCCGCCGCCGAGGACGTGGCGGATCGCCGACATCAACTTCTTCCCGCCCTCCTGCTTCATGATGTAGCCGCGCCCCCCCGCCCGCAGCACGCGCTCGGCGTAGAGCGATTCCTCGTGCATGGAAATCACCAGCACCGCGAGACCGGGCACGCGCAGGCGCAAGTCCTTGATCAACTCCAGTCCGTTCGTGGCCCGGAGCGTGATGTCCACGAGCGCGAGGTCAGGCTGGAGCTGTTCGATTTGCTTCAGCGCGGCAGCGGCATCCTCCGCTTCGCCGCACACGACGAGATCCTTTTCCTGGGCGATGAGCTGCGCCAACCCCTCCCGCATCATCGGATGATCATCGACGATGAAAATCTTTGTCCGCCGTTGGGCAGGTTTCTTGGCTTTCGCTTTCATGCGGCGTGTGGGAGGAGGACGCGCTTCGGATGTTCAATGGAGCAGACGACGGCGGTGCCGCTCGCAGCCCCGCGTTCGATTGTGAACGCGCCACCCACCACCGCGGCTCGGTAGTGCATGATGCGCAGCCCCTGCCCCGGCCCCGCCGGGCGGTTCGCGTCGAAGCCGGTTCCATTGTCGCTCACGGCCAGGACCATGCGCTGTGGCGAAGCGTGGAGCGAGATTTCGATGCGCGTTGCGTGACCATGGCGGACGGCATTGCTGACCGCCTCCTGCGCAATGCGGAACAAATGCGTGGCCACCGTGTTCTCACGAATCAGCACCGGCTGCTCGCAAACAAACACGCACTGGACGCGAAACATCTCCTGCGCGTTGGCGGCAAGTTCCTGGAGCGCGGACATGAGACCGTTCGCTTCGAGGGCCACCGGCGAAAGTCCGCGGGCGAGGGCGCGCGTCTGGCGAATCGCCTCGCGCACATGATGCGCAATCTTCGCCGCCTGCGCCGCGTCCGCTTTGGAACGTCCGCCGAGTTTCTGTTCGAGCGCCTGGGTCATCAGTTCGATGCCGGTCAGATGCTGGCCCAAGCCGTCGTGCAAATCCTGCCCGATGCGCCGACGCTCGCGTTCGCTGACGTCCAGAATCTGCTGTTGCAACGCAAGCCGCTCCTGCTCCTGCGCCTTGCGTTCGGTGATGTCGGTGCGGATGGCAATGTATTGCGTGGGTTTCCCGGCGGCGTTCACGAAGGGATAAATCGTCGTGTCCACCCAGTAGAACGTGCCGTCCTTGGCGCGATTACGAAGCTCGCCGCGCCACGTCTCACCGCGCGCGATGGTGGCCCAGAGGGCGCGGAAAAATTCCTTGGAGTGAAATCCCGAGTTGATGATGCGGTGATCCTGACCGAGCAGTTCCGCGCGCGAGTATTTGGAAATCTCGCAGAACTTGTCGTTCACGTAGGTGATGCGGCCCTGTGGATCCGTGCTGGCGACAATCGAATGCGCGTCGAGCGCGGCCTTGTATTGAGCCAGCAGGCGTGCGTCCGCCTCTCCGCCCGCTTGGTGCGCCACCGCCTCCACTGTCAATGTTTGCACGCGATGAATGAGTTGTTCGCGTGTCAGCTCCGCGAAGTTCGCGAGGTTCGACATGCGCGAACCCTAGGGGAGGCGGGCGCGCGAGACAACCGCCCGCTCGCTCCCGCACCGACCCTGAGCCAGCCTTCGTTCACGCGTGAGCCAGTTGGCCGCGATACTCCGTGGGTGACTGGCCGGTGATTTTCTTGAACACCCGGTTGAAATGCGTGAGCGACTGGAAGCCGACTTCGTAGGCGATTTCACTGACGCGCAGATTGGGAGTGAGCAGCAGGTTCTTCGCGTTCTCGATCCGCAGCCGCGAAACGTAATCCGTGAAGTGAAGGCCGGTGTGTTTCTTGAACAACTTGCAGAAGTAAAACGTGCTCGTGTTCACGGCCCGGGCCACCTGGCCCAGCGTGATGTCCTCCTGCT